>JASLCO010000152.1 GCA_030146505.1 Moraxellaceae bacterium | reverse complement strand
GTCGTGATGCCGGTTTCAAACGCCACTGTCCTCGTGACGGGAAGGCGAAGCCGGCGGAAACATCCAGCGACAAGCCCGGAGACCGGCCTGAAAGGCAGCGCACTATCAACGTGTGCTGTTGCGGTCAGTGCGGTGGGCTGATGACCGGAAAACGGCGTCTCCCTGCGCCCGCCTTCCCTCATCGCATTCCATGCCTCCAGCTGATCTTCCTGTTTGCGGGGACCCAAACAGCCTGGAGCTACACGAATGAAGCTTTCTTACGTGCCGCTGGTAGCGGCCATTGTCCTTGCCAGCTCTGCCTATGCAGAAGAGGTAAGCACTTTGCCAGAAGTTGTTGTGACAGCGTCACGACTCGATCCGGAAACTGCCGGCACACCGCTCTATATCATTGATCGCCAAGACATCGAAAAATCAACCGCCCGTAATCTTTCACAACTGTTAGCTGGCGTACCCGGCATTTCCGTACGCTTGCTGGATGGCAGCTCCGGCAAAGAAGGCACCGTAGACCTGCGCGGTTTTGGCGCGACCGCCAGCAGCAACACACTTATTCTTGTTAATGGCCGCCGTCTGAATGACATCGACCTGAGCGCTACCGACATCAGCGGCATCGCCATGGACAACATTGAGCGCATTGAAGTACAGCCCGGCGGCGGCTCCGTGCTTTATGGCGATGGCGCCAGCGGCGGCACCATCAACATCATCACACGTCAGCCCATAAAATCCGGTGCAGCAGTCCATCTCGCCGACAGCAGCGCCGATTCGCACGAAGTCACCGCCTCCGCAGAGCTTGTGCAAAAGAACATTTCGCTCGCTCTTTCCGGGCAACACCTGCGCAGCGATGGCTACCGTGAAAACAGCGCCAGCGAGCGCAACACTGGCGGAGCCAACCTCAATGTGCATCTTGGCCAGCAGGAAATCTTCCTGCAGGGAGAAGTAAGCAGACTCAAAAGCGGGATGCCCGGCGCGCGCACTGTCAATGCCACAGCCGGCCTCGACCAGTTGCACATTGCTCCACGAGGCAGTGGCACGCCCAATGACTACGGTAACGAAGATCGCTCACTCCTGATCGCAGGCTGGAAAATGGCCATCACAGATTCGCTCAGCCTCATCATCGATGGCAGCCGCCGCAGCAAGGAACAAACCTCGTTCTTCGGTGATTACACCTACGGCGGCGCTTACGACAGCTACACCGACACCGAACTGCAAACGACCGCTCTGACGCCACGCCTGAATTACGTTTACAGCACTGGCACGGTGAGCAACAAGCTGCAAGCCGGCTGGGACCAATACAAGTCTGACTACAACTCGCGCCGTGGCCAGGAGGCCGACACCGCCCCCGTGCACATTCTCGACATCAGCGCCGAAACCCGCTCACCCTATGTATTCCAGACCAGCAAATGGCGGGAAACCAGTCTTTCTCTTGGCGCACGCCAGACTCGCGTAAAGCAGGATGGCACCGACAAATACGACAGCAGCGCGCCAGGTGGTGCGTTCGATTCGCAAGCCGCACCCGGCTCACAGTCGTACAAGGAAGGCTTGTATGAAGCAGGCTTGAGCCAAGGTCTTGGGGCAGGCTTCACCGCGATGCTGAGCGCCAGCCGCAGTGTGCGTTTTGGCACGGTGGATGAAACCTACGAAAGCGATCCCGTCACCTATATGCGAGTTTTCTCGCCGCTCCTGCCACAAACCGCACACAATCTGGAAGGCTCTCTGGTGTACGCGCAAGAAAAAGGCCGCGTTACTCTGACAGCCTATGAACAGAAACTGGAAAACGAAATCCAGCTCAATCCGGTTTCTTTCACCAATGACAATCTCGATCCGACCCTGCGTCGTGGCATTACCCTGAACGGTTCCACGGAACTGCTCAGCACCATAACACTGAACGCCAGCCTGACACGGCAGCAGGCCGAATTCCGTGCAGGCCCCAATCAGGGGAAAACGGTGCCACTCGTCCCCGAACACCTGGTCTACCTTGGGCTTAACTGGCAAATCATCGAAGCCCTGAGCCTGGCCCTGAGTGATACCTACACAGGCAACAAATACCTCGACAACGACCAAACCAATAATTTCGGCCAGAAGATTCCAGGTTATCACCGCGTGGATACCCGCCTTGGCTTCACCTGGCAGCAAATGCAAGCAGGTTTTTCGGTCTACAACATCGGCAACTCTGATGATCATTATGACTATGGAATTCGTTCGCTCTCAGTGGCAGGGCTCTATAACGCCTATCCACTTCCCGGACGTGAGTACCGCTTTGATATAGGCTTCAAGTTCTGAGAGTCTTGTATCCAGAGTGTTGAAAACAGCCCGCACAACGCGGGCTGTTTTTTAAGCCCTTTTTAAGGAGAAAAGCCATGGGCCATCGCCTTTCCAAAATCTATACCCGCACCGGTGATGACGGCACGACAGGCCTCGGTGACGGCTCACGGGTAGCGAAGGACGATACCCGTGTCGAGGCTTTCGGTACGGTGGACGAGCTGAATGCGCAGATAGGATTGCTGCGTGCCGATTTGGATGCCGAACATGAAGCTCAGCATCTCTTGAGTGAAATCCAGCATGATCTTTTTGATCTGGGCGGCGAGCTCTGTATTCCGGGATATACCCTGCTGACGCCTGCACAGATTGATCTGCTGGAAAAGGAAATCGACAGACTCAATGAAGGCTTGCCCATGCTCAAGGAATTCATCCTGCCCGGCGGCAGCCGTGCGGCCAGTCTGGCGCATGTGGCCCGCACGGTATGCCGTCGCGCCGAACGCCGTGTGCATACCCTGGCCAATGGTGATGGCTCCGTAGGTGCACTGCCCCTGCAGTATCTGAACCGGCTTTCGGACTATCTCTTCGTGCTGGCGCGGGCGCTGGCCCGCGAGAATGGCGGCAGCGAAGTCCTGTGGAATCGCTCGCGCTGATCAGCCAGCGCGACTTTCCTCTATCAGCTCTTCCAGCCTGCGTTGCTGCAGGCCCTGCGCATCGAAATTGGATGCGGACAGCCAGGCTTCAAAAGCCTTCTGCAAACTAGGCCATTCCGTATCGATCACGGAAAACCACGCGGTATCGCGATTGCGCCCCTTGGTCACCAGTGCCTGGCGGAAAATTCCTTCAAAGCGGAAGCCCAGGCGTTCGGCAGCACGGCGTGAAGGATGGTTGAGCGCATTGCACTTCCATTCATAACGGCGATAACCCAGCTCGAAGGTGCGGCGCATCATGAGATACATGGCCTCGGTAGCGGCCGGCTTGCGCTGCAGCAATGGCGAAAAATTGAGATGGCCCACTTCAACAATGCCGTGCGCGGGATAGATACGCATGAAGGCTGCCAAGCCCAGTGGCAAGCCATCGGCGGCATTGGCAATCACATAGAACTGTGGGTCGCGCTGCGCGGCCATTTTCTCCAGCCAGCCGCGATACGCTGAAAAATCGGCAAATGGCCCGTAGGGCAACCAGGTCCAGTTGCGGCCTTCCATATCCAGCGAATTGGCCGCATGCAGGCCTTCGGCATGACGGCTGACATCCAGCGGCTCCAGACGACAGAAGCGTCCGGTAAGCGCTTCGTGCGGAATAAATGCGGGAGGAGTCCAGTCTGGCAAGGCAAAACCAACTGGCTGCCCCAGCGCATTCAGTTCATGTTCCATCATGGGTTTTCCTCAGGCGGCAGGCTCGGCGCCATAGTGTGCGCTGGCGCGATAAATCAGGCCTTCAGCATCCGGATAAAAGACCTCGGCGGCAAGTCGTCCGCCCACACTGCGATACACCAGCATGAAGCTTTCAGTGCCGACCAGCACATGCTCAAGAAAGAAATGCAGCGTCGTGTATTTGGCCAGCGCCTGCTGCCAGTAAGCCGCTATCTGCGGCTTGCCTTTCAGCATGCCTTCGGTCACGCCGCTGATACTGGCGATATAGGGCGAACGCATTTCGAAATCATCGCGGTAGTGCAGGGCCTGCTTGCCCACTTTTCAATACGGCCGCTGGAGGCTGTTTTTCTGTCCTGCAAGGCGGAGGGAGCGCTGTGTAGCACCGCTACATGAGCGACCGACAACGCAGCAGGACGGAAAAAGAGACCCCCAGCCCTGCGGGTTGTGTCTGGGAGGCCGCCACTCTGCGTTACGCGTCGCTTATCTGGAATGCCAGACCACGCTCCTTGTGCCTTGATTGGCGACCTCCCAGGCACAACGTCCGTATTGAAAAGTGGGCAAGCAGGCCTGGGCACGGCAGGCAAATCGTGCTGGTTCCAGGCTTCAATCCAGCTTTTCGCAAAGCGGTGGGCAAACGTGATGTCCGGCACCGTGGCTCTCCTTGTGTTGCATGACGGCACTACGGCCGGTGGCAGCAAAGCTGGAGGGCTGTTGCCACCAGCGCTGCAGAAGCAGAACAAAACGTGCCTGCCAGCCCGGCACCGTTTGCAGCGAATCGGCCTGCAACCATTCCACATGCAGCTCCGAATCCAGCAAGGCGCCAATCAGCAGCTCGTCTCCGGCTTCGAAGACCTGTTGTGAACCGGCCTGAAGCACATGATCGCGGCCCTCACCGGTCCGGGTGATCCAGAGCCGGCCACGGGGACAGGACAGCCGCCAGCGCCCTGCCCCGGGAAAGGGTAGCCGGTAATGGGAATCTGCCTGCAAAACCAGTGATTGTGTTGTCATGCCGCAAGGCTCCTGAATCAGGCCCTTAGGCTAGGGAAAGGCTGGCAGCCATGACAGATATAGGATATTTTTTTTGTCACCATGACAGATAAGAGACGGACCAATCTGTCATGGTCGCTGCCCACCCCATCTGTCATGCCTCAAACGAGGGGAGACCGCCATGAATGCCCCGCTCTACCGCCAACTGGCCGAGAAGCTGCAACGCGCCATAGACCATGGCAGCCTGAAGAGTGGTGACCGACTGCCCTCGGTGCGTGAGCTCAGCGAGCGCGAACAGGTGAGCCTGGCGACAGCTGTCACCACCTACCGGCATCTGGAGAATATCGGCCTCGTGGAGGCGCGGCCCAAGTCGGGATTCTTTGTGCGCGAACGGGCACATCGTCTGGCCGAACCTGAAATGCAGCGCACGCAGGCGCGAGCGAAAACCGTCACCGTCGTCGACACCATCATGCAGGTCATCAGCGAATCACGGCAGCCAGGCCTCGTGCCGCTGGGTGCAGCCTGTGCCAGCCCCTCGCTTTATCCCACCGCGAAATTGCGCAAGCTGCTGGCGGTACAGGATGGTGACAATCTCGATGCCATAGGCCGTTACGGCATGAGCATGGGCCTGCCGGCCTTGCGCGAGCAGATCGTGAAACGCTATGCGCATCTGGATGTGCTGCTGCATCCGGAAAACATCATCGTCACCATAGGCGCGATGGAGGCCATCAATCTCTGCGTGCGTGCCGTTGCCAAGCCCGGTGACACCATTGCGCTGGAATCTCCCACTTATTTCGGCATCCTGCAGATCATTGAAAGCCTGGGCATGAAGGCGCTGGAAATTCCTACCGATCCGCGCACCGGTATTTCCCTTGATGCACTGGACCTGGCCACACAAAAAGCCAGTGCGGTGAAAGCCGTGATCGTGATGCCAACGGTGCAGAATCCGCTGGGCAGCACCATGCCGGATGAAAACAAGCAGCGACTTGTTGCCTTGATGGAAGAACGCGGCATTCCTGTCATCGAAGACGACATCTACGGCGAGCTGGCTTTCGCCCGACAGCGTCCGCGCCCGCTTAAGGCCTGGGACAAGACCGGCAATGTCATGCTTTGCAGCTCCTTCACCAAGAATATTGCACCGGGATTCCGTGTCGGCTGGGTGGACGCCGGGCGCTGGCAGGAAGCCATCACGCATCTGAAATTCACCAACACGGTTTCAACGCCAGTGGTCTTCCAGTCGGCCATTGCCAAATTCATGGAGAATGGCGGCTACGAACATCATATGCGGCATCTTCGCGAAGCCTTTCAGGAGCAGATACGTCATGTGCGTGAAACAGTGGAAAGGCATTTCCCGGAAGGCACCAAGCTCACCCGCCCCGAAGGCGGCTTCCTGCTCTGGGTGGAGCTGCCCAAGCAGATAGACAGCATTGCGCTGTTCCAGCGCGCCATGGCGGAAAAAATCTATATAGGGCCGGGCAAGATATTCACCAGCAGCAATCGCTTCGATAACTATATCCGTCTAAATTGCGGCTACCCCTGGTCGGCAGAGCTGGAGCGCGGACTGATACGGCTAGGGCGGATTTGTGGGGAAATGCTGAAGGAAAAATATTAAGCGCCTTCAAGGTGCCTTTCTGTCTTTCTCGTATTCAGGCCAGGACTTATTGGCCTCCTGCAGACAGGCTTCACGCTTGGCCTCATCCATGATGCGATCACATTCGCCTTGTCGCAGCCCCTGTGAAGACTGATAAACCTGTTGGCTACTGCATCCGGCGATTGATGACAGAAAAACAAAAAAGGCCGTGGCGATAACGCCACGGCCTTTTTGCATGCGGAGCATGACGGACATTTACAGCAACACCTGACGGATATCCGACAGTACCTTGGACAGCGCTGTGGTAAAGCGAGCGGCATCCGCACCATCAATCACGCGGTGATCATAGGACAGCGACAAGGGCAGCATCAGGCGCGGCTGGAAAGCCTTGCCATCCCATACCGGCTTGGTGGAGGAGCGCGACACACCGAGGATGGCGACTTCCGGCCAGTTCACGATGGGTGTAAAGGCCGTTCCGCCAATACCGCCCAGTGAGGAGATGCTGAACACGGCACCCTGCATGTCGGCAGGCGTCAGCTTCTTGTCACGAGCCTTTTTGGAGAGCTCACCCAGATCACGCACGATATCGCTGACAGACTTCTTGTCAGCATCGCGTATCACCGGCACCACCAGGCCATTGGGTGTATCTACCGCCACACCGATATGGGTGTATTTCTTCTGGATGAGATGAGCACCATCCACATCCAGTGAGCTGGCGAACTTCGGATATTGCTTCAGCACATGGGCCGAGGCTTTCACCAGGAAGGCGAGAATGGTGAGCGACAGCCCCTGGGCTTTCATCGCGTCTTTCTGGGCAACGCGAAAGGCTTCCAGATCGGTGATGTCGGCTTCATCAAACTGCGTGACATGCGGAATGGTGATCCAGGAGCGGTGCAGGTTCTGCGCCGAGACCTTCTGTATCTTGGAGAGCTCAACGCGCTCGATCTCGCCCCATTTGCTGAAGTCCATGGCAGGCAGTGCCGGCAGGCCGAAACCACCTCCACTTTCTTTTTTGGTCGCCGCTTCTTTCAGCGCCTGCTTGACGAAGGCATGCACATCTTCCTTGAGGATGCGGTTACGCGGGCCCGTGCCTTTTATCTTCGAAAGATCAGCACCCAGTTCACGCGCGAGACGACGCACTGCCGGACCGGCATGCACATTGCCACGGCCATTGCTGGCTGAGGATACGGCCGTAGCCAGCGCTTTCAGGGTTTCACTGGCAATGGCCACCGGGCGAGAGGGAGCAGCTTCAGCAGGTTTGCTGGCGGGTGCCGGAGCCACGGCCACAGGGGCCGGTGCAACTGCAGCAGGTGTGCTGCTCAGCACTTCGATAAGCACGGTGTTTTCTGAAACAGAGTCACCCACATTCACAAGAATGCGCTGCACTTCACCGGCCACGGTATTGGGCACTTCCATGCTGGCTTTGGCAGACTCCAGCACGACGATGGATTGTTCCAGCTCGATGCGGTCGCCCACCTTGACCAGGATTTCAATCACGTCGGCGCTGTCGGAGCCTATATCCGGCACCTTCACCACCTGCACGCCGCCTGCGGCGGCTGGCGCGACAACCGGTGGCGCCAGCACGGTGCTGACCTGCTGCAATTCTTCCTTGATGACGGCGACCGGCACATCGACCGGCTTTTCTGCCGTTTTTTCCACGGCATTTCCGGGCACAGCGCCGGCCGCCGTTTCCAGCTGCAGGATGAGATCACCCTGCTTCACGCTCTGACCGACATTGACGGCAATGTCGGCCACCGTGCCGCCCAGGGGGCAAGGCACTTCCATGCTGGCCTTGGCCGATTCCAGCACGATGATGGACTGCTCGGCCTCAACGCTGTCACCGACTTTCACCAGGATTTCTATGACATCGGCTTCATCGCTGCCTATGTCCGGAACAAGAACCGCTTGCTTGCTCACGCTGTCACTCCTTATCTGTTCTCCCTCTCCCTTTGGGAGAGGGTTGGGGTGAGGG
>JASLCO010000145.1 GCA_030146505.1 Moraxellaceae bacterium | reverse complement strand
CCCTCACCCTGACCCTCTCCCAGAGGGAGAGGGGATATATGTAGCAAAGCCATGTCTTCGAATATTCCCTACCGCCCCCTTTCATCCTTCTACTTTTTCTATTTCGCCGTCCTCGGCGGCTTCATGCCGTACTGGACGCTTTACCTCGAACGCGAACTTTCCTTTACGGCAGCTGACATCGGCCAGCTCATGGCAATTGTCATGGCCACACGCATCATCGCGCCGAATTTCTGGGGCTATGTGGCGGACCACACCGGCAAGCGTCTTCCGCTTGTGCGCATGGGCGCCTTCATGCTCATGCTGTTCTGGTGCGGCATTTTCTTCGTGCGTGATTTCTGGCCGGTGGCGCTGGTGTTGCTGGGTTACAGCTTTTTCCAGAACGCCATCCTGGCGCAGTTCGAAGCGCTCACTATTGCGCATCTGGGTACGCAACGTGAGCGTTACGGGCAGATAAGGCTCTGGGGCTCGCTGGGCTTCATCGCCACGGTGGCCGGCCTCGGCATGCTGTTCGAAATCATTTCTCTGAAATGGTTGCCGGCCATTCTGGCGTTTTGCGCGCTGCTGTCCTGGCTGGCCAGCTTGTCCGTGCCGGACATCGCCACGAAAAAGCGCAGCGAGGCCAAGGATTCGCTAGGGAGTATTTTGCGGCGGCCTGTCGTTATCGGTTTTCTCGGCGCCAGCTTTTTGCTCGAGCTGTCCCACGCGCCGTATTACACCTTCTACAGCATCTACCTCGAGGGCCATGGCTATTCGCGTACGGTCATAGGCTGGTTATGGGCGCTGGGTGTGGCTGCTGAAGTGATTGCCTTTACGCAGATGCATCGCATCTTGCCGGCACTGGGAGAACGCAAGCTCATGTTGCTTTCGCTGGCGCTGGGCGCCTTGCGCTGGTTCGTGATCGGCCATGCCATTGAATGGCCCTGGCTGCTGGGCCTGATGCAGCTCCTGCATGCAGCGACGTTTGCCACTTTCCATGCCGCCGTGATCAGCCTGATCTATCGCCATTTTGGCGAAGGTCACCAGGGCCAGGGGCAGGCGCTCTACAGCATGCTCTGGGGCCTAGGCGTGGCGTTGGGCTCGTGGATTGCCGGCCATTACTGGGAGTCGGCAGGCGCAACGCTGGTGTATTCCTGCGCGGCGTTCTGCTGTGTGCTGGCCTGGCTGTTGGTGTGGCGGCGCGTGCGGGAAGCCGCTCCTGCTTGAGCTTGTCTTTTCTGGTTTCAGCCCGGCTTGTCCGGGCTTTTTTATGGAATCCATATCGTTGGCCTGCTGACTGCTCTGTCGTCCCGGCGAAGGGCGGGGCCCAGCGGCTTCCCTGCATTCGTATTTCCATATACCCCTGGGGGTACTTGACGTGGGCACCGAAATATATACCCTAGGGGGTATTGAAGGAGGTGGCCATGAAACCTGATGCCCGACAGAAAGCCGACATGCTCAAGCGCCTTGCCCGCGTGGAAGGGCAGCTGCGCGGCGTGCAAAAGCTCATAGACGGCGATGCCGACTGCGAAAAAGTCCTGCAGCAGATGACGGCTTCGCGCAAGGCGCTGGACCGCGCCTTTTTCGAAATGATGGCCTGCCTCATCGAGTCTTCCGTGGTGGCGGAGGAGGGCCAGGATGTCCCCGCCAGGATGGCCGAGATCCGCCAGCTCCTGTCCAAATACGCCTGAGGTGAGCCATGAGCATACGCACGATTTCTGCGGCTGAATTTTCCCGTCTGCACAAGAGCGGTCTGCATCTGGTGGATGTGCGTAGTCCGGCTGAGCACGCCAGCCAGCATGTGGAGGGTGCTGTGTGCTGCCCGCTGGGCGAGTGGGAGACTGAAAAGCTGCTGGCGGACCTGCGCCAGCGGGGTTTTGGTACTGACGACACGCTGTACCTGCTTTGCCAGAGTGGCCGGCGCGCGCAGATGGCTGTTGAAAAGATTGCAGCGGCCAGTGCGATCAATGTGGTGGTGGTGGAGGGCGGCACGTAGTCCTGCGCCGCAGCTGGCGTGCCGGTGCGTAGTACCGGCAAGGCGGTGATGTCGCTGGAGCGGCAGGTGCGCATTGCGGCCGGCTTTCTGGTGCTGACGGGCGTGCTGCTCGGCGTGTTCCTGTCGCCCGCCGCCTATGCGCTTTCCGGGTTTGTCGGTGCCGGTCTCATGTTTGCGGGCATCACCGATACCTGCGCCATGGGCATGCTGCTGTCACGCATGCCCTGGAACCGGGCCTGACCCGTGTTGCCGGCCCTGCTGACAGGCGGACTGATCGGCCTGGTACTGGGGCTGACCGGGGCGGGTGGTTCCGTGCTGGCCCTGCCACTGCTGGTCACGCTGCTGCACTTGCCGCCTGCGCAGGCAGCCGGATTTTCACTGGGGGCTGTCGCGCTGGCAGCCCTCGTCGGCGTGATCCTGCGTCGTGGCAAGGGGCAGGTCGTCTGGGCAGCGGCGCTGGTGCTGGGCGTGACAGGAGCCGTGTTCTCGCCGTTGGGGCTGCTGCTGGCGGGGCAACTTCCGCAGCATTTGCTCCTGCTCCTGTTTGTCGTGCTGGTGCTGCTGGTGGCCGCACGCATGTGGCGTCAGGCCAGCCGGGCACCGGAGGAAACGCGCATTCTCCGAGCCGGCAATCTGGCAGCAGATGCGGCGGCCGAGCCTGCTTGCCGGCTGAGCAGCAGCGGCCGTTTTGAATGGCGCTGGCCCTGCGTGCTGCGCATGGCACTGGTGGGTGCCGTGACCGGCCTGCTGTCAGGCTTGTTCGGTGTGGGTGGAGGTTTCGTCATCGTGCCGGCGCTGGTGCTCCTCATGGGCCTGTCCATGATGCAGGCGGTGGCGACATCGCTGGCCATCATCGCTGTGGTGTCGGCTGCCGGTTTTGCCGGTTTCATGGTGCAGCAGCAGGGTATGCCACCTGCCGTGCCGCCGCTCTTTGCAGGCAGCCTCGGTGGCATGCTGCTGGGCACGGTACTGGCGCCGCGTCTGGCCGGGCCGGGTCTGCAACGGTTTTTCGTCATCCTGATGTTGCTGATGGCGGCGCTGATGCTGGCTCGCCTGTTTTCCTGAAAATGTTGATGCTTTTCTTGTCTGTTCCTGTTCCTTCTCTTGTGCCGGAGGTGTGCCATGTTGCTGCGTCAGCTTTTTGACAAGTCGTCTTCAACCTATTCCTATCTGCTGGCCGATGAGAAAAGCGGTGAGGCCGTGCTCATCGACCCCGTGAAAGAGCAGCTCCCGACCTATCTGCAGTTATTGCAAGAACTGAACCTGAAGCTGGTGGCGGCGCTGGATACGCATGTGCATGCCGACCATGTCACCGCGCTGGGGGATTTGCGCCGGGAAACAGGCTGCCTGAGCTGGATGGGCGAGCAGGCGCTGGCGGATTGCGTGTCGGCGCGTTTCCACGATGGCACCATCATTCCTTTCGGTTCCCATCGCCTGCAGGTGATGTATACGCCGGGCCACACGGATGACTCCTACAGCTTCTACCTTGAGGCCGACGGGCAGGGCATGGTGTTCACGGGTGACACCCTGCTGATACGGGGCACCGGTCGCACCGATTTCCAGAACGGCAACGCCGCGCAGCAATATCACAGCCTTTTCCGGCGCCTGCTGCGTCTGCCACCGGAAACGCGGGTGTATCCGGCGCATGACTACAAGGGCTGGACGGTGAGCACGATTGCCGAGGAACGTCGTTTCAATCCGCGCCTGCAAGTACCGGACGAAGCTGCCTACATTGCTCTCATGGCCAGCCTCAAGCTGCCCAATCCCACGCTCATGGACGTGGCCGTGCCCGCCAACCGGGCCTGTGGTCAGACCTGAAAATGGAAAGCCCGGCAGGTGCCGGGCTTTCCATGAAAACCTTTTTCAAATTTTGGTCTTGCAGACTTTCCGCACTTCTTCACTGAGCTGGCTGCTGAGGGAGGTGCCGGCACGCTGCGCGGTGTCGTTCATGACATTGCCGCGCGCTGCAAAGAATTTCTGGCCGGCGGTGGACCGGGCAAATCCCAGGTAGTCGGACTGCTCTTCGCCGGAAAGCAGGGCGTAGCGTTGCCTTACCATGCTGTTCACGTTTTCACGCAGGGCGGCGAGCTGGGTTTTCTTGATGACGCCGACCAGCATGCTGGCAAAGGGATACTGGTCCAGGCCGAAGCAGCCATTTTTTACGGCGACATCCACGGCATCATTGAGCCCGTATTGCGCCAGCTGGCTGGCCGCCTTGCCATAGCCGGTGGCGTTGGCAAGGGCATCCAGGGTTGAGCTGTCATTGCTGATGACGCGTATGGCGTTGTCACTTTCCTTGTTGCCACTTTCGAGGGCGACCACGCGCCGGCCGGTGTCGGATTCATAAAAAGCCTGGACGGCATTGAGTTCAGTACCAGAAAGGCCGGCGGCGAGTTCGTTGCGCAACTTGCTGCGGATTTCATCCGGCTTTACCTGGTCGGCAATGGTGCTGTTCACCATGCTGATCCACTCGTCCGGAATCATGGCCAGCGGACCTTCCATTTTTTCGGCATTCAGGAATTTGCCCAGAAGCGCAATCTGGGCATCAAGGCCGCTGGCCGTCATGACGGCGTCGATGTCGGCACTTTTGCCGGGCAGGCTGCTGCAGGCGTCCAGAAAAAGGATGGCCAGAAGCGGAAAGAGCAGGGCGGGGCGGAATTTTGTCATGAACGGTTTTCCTTGGCGTCCGGCAGCAGCAGGTCCAGCATGGCCTCTGCCGCGCGTGAGAGGGTTCGGCGGGGATGATAGACAACGCCCAGGCTGCGGCGCAGGTCGATTCCGTTGATCTTGAGTATCTTGAGCTCCCCGCTTGCGTCGGGAGCGGCCATGCTGGCCGGCAGCACGCTCCAGCCGAGCCCGATGGATGCCATCATCTTGATGGTTTCCAGATAATTCGTGGTCATGCTCACCTGCATCTGCAGGCCGGATTCCTGGAAAAGCCGTGAAGCGATCTGCCGTGTGAAGGTGGAGGAAGAAGGCAGGATGGCGGCGTGCTGCGTGAGGTCGGCCAGCGTCACCTTTTTTTGTTTGGCGAGCGGGTGTTCGGGGCCGGCAACGAAGGCCAGGGGGTCGTCCCAGACTTCGCGCGCGATGAGCCGGTCGTCCGGTACGGGAGGCAGGGTGACGATGCCGAGCTCCAGGTCGCCGGAAAGCACGGCCTCATAGGCTTCTTCGGAATCAATGAAGCGCAGGTCCAGGCGCACATCACGATAGCGTGTGGAAAAGGCGCGCAGGGTGGGCGGCAGGCGGTGCAGGCCGATATGGTGGCTGGTGCCGATTTTCAGTGTGCCGGTGACGGGGCCGGTGAGGTTGGCCACCATGCGGCGCATGTCTTCCAGTTCCAGCAACAACTGCTGCGCCCGGGGCAGGAGCGCGCGGCCGGCCTCGGTGAGTGTGATACGGCGGCCGACCCGGTCGAAAAGGGCCACTCCCAGGGATTCTTCCAGGCCGCTGATGCGCTTGGAGATGGCTGGCTGGGTGAGGTGCAGGTTTTCCGCCGCCTGTGAAAAGGACTCGGCACGGGCGACTTCAAGAAAGGCGGTGAGCGAGGCGGTATCCATTCTTTGCTTCCCCCTCTCCCCGCGAGCGGTGAGAGGGTTGGGGTGAGGGAAGACCGGCTAAAAGCCGGTGGCCGGGCTAGAAATAGCGCATTCCTATGGGTTATGGAATGCATAAAAATTATGAATTTGTTTTATTGGTTGTGCCGCCATAGCATTCTCCCATCGTAAAAGCCAGCCCGCCGGATTGCCCTGCGGCGGGGCCAGCAGGAGACCTCTGATGTCCGGCAAAACCCTCTACGACAAGCTCTGGGACGACCATCTCGTGAAACAGCGCGATGATGGTTCTTCGCTCATTTATATCGACCGCCAGTTGCTGCATGAGGTCACCAGCCCGCAGGCCTTTGAAGGCCTCAAGCTGGCCGGCCGCCAGCCCTGGCGTCTGGATGCCAATGTCGCGACCCCTGACCACAATGTGCCCACCGACAAGGCCGAGCGCGAAAAGGGCGTGCCCGGCATTGCTGATGAAGTTTCGCGCATACAGGTCGCCACGCTGGACGAGAATTGCGATGAATTCGGCATTGTCGAATTCACCATCAATGACGAACGCCAGGGCATTGTGCATGTAGTGGGCCCGGAACAGGGCCTCACGCTGCCCGGTATGACCGTGGTTTGCGGCGATTCCCATACCGCTACCCATGGCGCTTTCGCCTGTCTCGCGCACGGCATCGGCACCTCCGAAGTCGAACATGTGCTGGCTACGCAATGCCTGGTGCAGAAGAAATCCAAGAACATGCTGGTGCGTGTGGATGGCGTGCTGGGTGAGGGCGTGACATCGAAAGATGTGGTGCTCGCCATCATCGGCAAAATCGGCACAGCCGGTGGCAATGGCCACGCCATCGAATTCGGCGGCCAAGTCTTCCGCGACATGTCCATGGAAGGCCGTATGACGGTCTGCAATATGGCCATCGAAGCGGGTGCCCGCGTGGGTATGGTTGCTGCCGATGAAAAGACCATCGAATATTTCCGTGGCAAACCCTATGCGCCCAAGGGCGAGGTCTGGGATGCCGCCGTGGTGTACTGGCGCACGCTGAAGTCCGATGACGATGCGAAATTCGACACGGTTGTTGAAATCGATGGCGCCAGCATCCTGCCGCAGGTGAGCTGGGGCACATCGCCGGAAATGGTGGTGCCGGTTACGGCTTCCGTGCCGCGTCTGGAAGATGCCGAAGATGCGGTGGAGCGTAATTCTTTCGAACGCGCTTACCAGTATATGGGTCTCACTGCTGGCCAGAAGATTACCGATATCAAACTGGATCGAGTTTTTATCGGTTCCTGCACCAATTCGCGTATTGAGGATTTGCGTGCCGCTGCTGCCGTCATCAAGGGTCGCAAGGTGGCAGCGTCCATCAAGCAGGCCATGGTGGTGCCGGGTTCCGGTCTCGTGAAAAAGCAGGCGGAATCCGAAGGCCTGGACAAGGTGTTCCTTGCGGCCGGTTTTGAATGGCGTGAGCCAGGCTGCTCCATGTGCCTGGCCATGAATGCCGACAAGCTGCAGTCCGGCGAGCATTGCGCTTCCACTTCCAACCGCAATTTCGAAGGACGCCAGGGCAATGGCGGCCGCACGCATCTCGTCAGCCCGGCCATGGCCGCGGCGGCGGCGATTGCGGGTCATTTTGTGGATGTAAGAAGCTTCTAAGGAAATACCCCGTTCGCCCTGAGCTTGTCGAAGGGCGGTCATGTTGGCCACGGAGGGCTGATATGTTTTGGGTTTACATGTTGAAGTGTGCTGACGGGAGTTTTTATACCGGGCATACGGACAATCTGGAAAGAAGGCTAGGGCAACATGTTTCTGGTCAAGTCTCTGGTTGTTATACGCAAAAACGCAGGCCATTGGTTCTGATGTATTCGCAAGAGTTTGCTTCCAGGATGGAGGCCTTGAGTGCGGAGCGGCAGATCAAGAGTTGGAGTCGAGCGAAGAAGGAAGCTTTGGCAAATTCTGATTGGGCCGAAGTTTCACGCTTAGCAAAGAGTAAGAGTTCTGGAATCGCCCTTCGACAAGCTCAGGGCGAACGGGAGGAGTGAAGTGGAAAAGTTTACCGTTGTAAAAGGTCTTGTCGCGCCGCTGGACCGCGCCAATGTCGATACCGACCAGATCATTCCCAAGCAGTTCCTGAAGTCCATCAAGCGCACGGGCTTCGGCCCCAATCTCTTTGATGAATGGCGCTATCTGGATGAAGGCTATCCGGGCCAGGACAATAGCAAGCGTCCTGTTAACAAGGATTTCGTGCTGAATTTTCCGCGTTTCCAAGGCGCTTCCGTGCTGATTGCCCGCCAGAATTTCGGCTGCGGTTCTTCGCGTGAGCATGCTCCCTGGGCTTTGCAGGAATACGGCTTCCGCACCGTGATCGCCTCCAGTTTCGCCGACATCTTCTTCAACAACTGCTTCAAGAACGGCGTGCTGCCGGTGATCCTGAAGGAAGAAGAAGTGGATGTGCTCTTCAAGGAGTGCGAGGCCAATGAGGGCTACCAGATCACCGTGGATCTGGAGCAGAAGAAAGTGATACGCCCCAATGGCGAGAGCTTCAGCTTTGAGGTGGACGATTTCCGCCGTCACTGCCTGCTCAATGGTCTGGACGATATCGGCCTCACCCTGCAGGTGGCCGATGACATCCGTGTGTTTGAAGAGAAAGCCAAGGTCGCACGTCCCTGGATATTCCAGTCGCTGCACTGATTTTTTCCTTCTCCCTGCGGGAGAAGGTGCCCAAAGGGCGGATGAGGGGCAGTGTCAAAATTCGGCACCGTGCTGAATTAATGGCCGCCCCTCACCCCGGCCCTCTCCCGAGAGGAGAGGGAGAACTGATCTTAAGGAAATGAAATGAGCAAACACATCGTAGTCCTCGCCGGTGATGGTATCGGTCCGGAAATCGTGGGCGAAGCCGTCAAGGTACTGGCAGCTGTCAATGAAAAATTCGGCCTCGGCATCACTTGGGAAAACCAGTTGCTGGGTGGCGCTGCCATTGATGCGCATGGCGTGCCGCTGCCGGATGTGACGCTGGAAGCCGCACGCAAGGCGGATGCCGTACTGCTGGGCGCTGTCGGCGGCCCGAAGTGGGACACGATTGAACGTTCCATTCGTCCCGAGCGTGGCCTGCTCAAGATTCGTTCTGAACTGAATCTTTTTGCCAATCTGCGTCCGGCAATTCTTTATCCGCAGCTGGCTTCCGCTTCTTCGCTGAAGCCGGAAATCGTGGCTGGTCTGGATATCCTCATCGTGCGTGAGCTCACGGGCGGCATTTATTTCGGCCAGCCGCGTGGTGTGCGTACCCTGGAAAACGGTGAGCGTCAGGGCTTCAATACCGATGTGTACAGCGAATCGGAAATCCGTCGCATTGCCCATGTAGCTTTCCAGCTGGCGCGTCAGCGCGGCAAGAAAGTGCTGTCGGTGGACAAGGCCAATGTGCTGGAAGTGACCGAGCTCTGGAAGGAAATCACCACGGAAGTGGGCAAGGAATACCCGGATGTGCAGCTTTCCCATATGTATGTGGATAACGCGGCCATGCAGCTGGTGCGTGCGCCCAAGCAGTTCGATGTGATCGTCACCGGCAATCTTTTCGGTGACATCCTTTCTGACGAAGCTGCCATGCTCACCGGCTCCATAGGCATGCTGCCGTCTGCTTCGCTGGACCAGAACAAGAAGGGCATGTACGAGCCCTGCCATGGTTCCGCTCCGGACATCGCCGGCAAAGGCGTGGCCAATCCGCTGGCTACCATTTTGTCTGTCGCCATGCTGCTGCGTTACAGCTTCAGTGCCGAAGCCGCCGCCAAGTGCATAGAAGAAGCTGTGGGCAGGGTACTGGATCAGGGCCTGCGTACTGCCGATATCCATACCGACGGGATGAGGAAAGTGGGCACGAAGGAAATGGGAGAGGCGGTAGTCGCTGCCCTGTAATGGTTCGCTCCCTCTCCCGGAGGGAGAGGGAAAAAGAGAAAGGTGAAGAAAATGAAAGTAGGTCTGGTAGGTTGGCGCGGCATGGTGGGCTCGGTCCTCATGCAGCGCATGGTGGAAGAAAATGATTTTGCGCTGATCGAGCCGGTGTATTTCTCGACCAGCAATGCCGGTGGCAAGGCGCCTGATTTTGGAGGCAAGGCTGCACCGGTCTTGCAGGATGCCAATTCCGTCGAGGCCCTGAAAGGCATGGATGTCATCATCACCTGTCAGGGTGGTGATTACACCAATGAAGTTTTTCCCAAGCTGCGTGCAGCCGGTTGGACGGGGTACTGGATTGATGCGGCTTCTGCGCTGCGTATGGAAGACGACGCCGTCATCGTGCTCGACCCGGTGAACGATGGCGTGATTCACAAGGCGCTGGAAAAAGGCGTCAAGAATTACATCGGTGGCAACTGCACCAACTCCATCCTGCTGATGGGCGTGGGCGGCCTGTTCAAGCAAGGCCTGGTGGAGTGGGTCAGTTCCATGACCTACCAGGCGGCTTCCGGCGGTGGTGCC
>JASLCO010000127.1 GCA_030146505.1 Moraxellaceae bacterium | reverse complement strand
TTGCCGGATGGCTGGCGTACCCCGGCGCGGATATTTTCCGTATTCATGACTGTTGTCTTGTTTTCGTCGGAGCGGCTTTGGCCGCGAAGATTCTTGCAAGCGCATTCGCGGCCAAAGCCGCTCCTACGACACGCATGGCTCAACTATCGGCCAGCGTTTGGGCCTCGGCCACATTCAGTGTGCCTTCATAAATCGCACGGCCGGTGATGGCGCCGATGATGCCGCTGCCGGCAACCGCCTTGAGGCGCGTGATGTCATCGATATTGGTCACGCCACCGGAGGCGATCACGGGAATGCCGCCGTCGCGCGCCAGGGCGGCCGTGGCTTCCACATTCACACCCTGCATCATGCCGTCGCGGGCGATGTCGGTGTAGACAATCGCGGAAACGCCGGCGTTGCGGAACTGTATGGCAAGTTCGGTGGCTTTCACCGATGACACTTCGGCCCAGCCGTCGGTGGCAACCATGCCGTCTTTAGCGTCTATGCCCACAATGATCTTGCCGGGAAAAGCCTTGCAGGCTTCCACCACGAATTGCGGCTCCTTCACCGCCTTGGTGCCGATGATGGCGAAGGACACACCGGCTTTCACATAGGCTTCTATTGTTTCCAGCGAGCGTATGCCGCCACCTATCTGTATGGGCAGCGCGGGATATTTTTTCGCAATCGCCGTGACGATTTCACCGTGTATGGGGGTGCCGGCAAAAGCGCCGTTGAGATCGACCAGATGCAGGCGACGCGCACCCTGTTCCACCCAGTGCGAGGCCATGCCGACGGGGTCGTCGGAGAAAACGGTGTCGTCTTCCATGCGGCCCTGTTTCAGGCGGACGCATTTGCCGTCTTTGAGGTCGATGGCGGGGATGATGAGCATGATGGGGTTCTCGGTTGATGCCTTCGGGGTGAAACGTGAGCTCGCCGCTTTGCGGCATCGGGTGAAACGTGAACCGTGAGAAACTCCCCCTCTCCCCGGCCCTCTCCCGCGAGGGGAGAGGGAGAAAATGTGGGAGCGGCTTTAGCCGCGATGCTTCTGATTCTCACGATTCACGTTTCACCGCCAGGTGCGTAGCACCGGCAGCTCACGTTTCACTTCAGGGGTTCCAGTTCAGGAAATTCTTCAGCAGTTGCAGGCCGGCGGCAGAGCTTTTTTCCGGGTGGAACTGCACGGCGAAGACATTCTCGTGCGCGAGTGCACAGCAGAAATCCAGGCCGAAGTGCGAACGACCGGCGGAAAGCGCAGGGTCAGCTGGCTGGCAGAAATAGCTGTGCACGAAGTAGTAGCGCGAGCCATCCGGAATGCCGGCCCAGAGTGGATGCGCCTGTTCCTGCCAGACTTCGTTCCAGCCCATGTGCGGCACTTTCAGTTTCTCGCCGTTTTCCACACGGTCGTGGCCGAAGAATTTCACTGAGCCCTGATAAATGCCGAGACCGTCCACGCCGCCGTTTTCTTCCGAGTGTGCCAGCAGCGCCTGCATGCCCACGCAAATGCCGAGCAGCGGCTTGCTCTTCAGCGCCTCGCGTACCTCGGCATCAACGCCATGCCGTTTCATTTCCGCCATGCAGTCGCGCATGGCGCCCTGCCCGGGCAGCACCACGCGATCAGCCGCCCGCACGCGCGCGGGGTCGTTGGTGACATCAACGCGGCGGGCACCCACATGCTCGATGGCCTTTGCCACCGAGTGCAGGTTGCCCATGCCGTAATCAAGGACTGCAACTGAGGTCATTTTTGAATCTTGCTTGTCCGTAGGAGCGGCTTGGGCCGCGAACCGTCTGCAGGATGTTCGCGGCCCAAGCCGCTCCTACAGGAATTATCAGAGCGAACCCTTGGTGGAGGGCATCACGCCTGCCATGCGCGGGTCCAGTTCCACAGCCATGCGCAGCGCGCGGGCAAAGGCCTTGAACACGGTTTCGATCTGGTGGTGGGCGTTCTTGCCGCGCAGGTTGTCCACATGCAGGGTGACGCCGGCGTGGTTCACGAAGCCCTGGAAGAACTCATAGAAGAGATCCACATCGAAGGAGCCGACGCGGGCGCGGGTGTAGTCGACATGGAATTCCAGGCCGGGGCGGCCGGAGATGTCCAGCACCACGCGTGACAGGGCTTCATCCAGCGGCACATAGGCGTGGCCGTAACGGCGTATGCCCTTCTTGTCGCCCAGTGCCTTGGCAAAAGCCTGCCCCAGGGTGATGCCGGTGTCTTCGGCGCTGTGGTGATCGTCGATGTGGATGTCGCCCTTGCACTCGATATCGAGATCGATGAGGCCGTGGCGCACGATCTGGTCCAGCATGTGGTCCAGGAAAGGCATGCCGGTATTGAGCTTGCCCTGGCCGCTGCCATCGAGATTGATGGCAACGCGGATCTGCGTTTCGTTGGTGTTGCGGACGACTTCGGCCTGGCGTGCAGTCATGACGGTGCTCAGCGGGGAAAGGCGGCGATTATAGCGGCTTGCCGGGGCCGCCGGCCACGCGCATACGCCCCTGATGCGCAGCCGGCGGGCTGGCCGGGGCCGCTTTGTGATAAGTTGCGCCTCGCTTTCCGACTGTCCCTGCCTTGCCTCAAGGATTTTCCCATGC
>JASLCO010000115.1 GCA_030146505.1 Moraxellaceae bacterium | reverse complement strand
GCCACGCTGGACCTGCGCATCGACTACCTGCGGCCGGCCACCCCCGGCTTGCCGGTTTATTGCACAGCCGAATGCTATCGGCTCAGTCGTCAGATCGCCTTCACGCGCGCCACGGCTTATCAGGATGACAACAGCCAGCCGGTGGCCTACAGCGTGGGAACCTTCATGCGTGGCGCCCACAGCGGTGTGATCACAGGTGATGGCAGCGCTGAAAAACACGGGGATGTGCAGTGATGAATATCGTGCAGCTGGTACAAGGCGCCAAGGAAAGCCGTGATTACAGCAGCATTCTGGACCAGCTTCCCTATGCGCGCCTGCTCGGCGTGCAGATGCAGGTCACAGGCAATGAAGAGCTGCTTTTCGTGCTGCCATTCAAGCCGGAAAACATCGGCAACGACCGCCTCCCAGCACTGCACGGCGGTGTTATCGGTGGCTTCATGGAAACGGCGGCCCTTCTGCACCTGCTCTGGATACGCGAATCGGCCGAAATTCCGCGTACCGTGGATTTTTCCGTGGACTATCTGCGTTCCGGCAAGGCAGACACGCTGTATGCCCAGTGCAGTATCACCAAGCAAGGCAAGCGCGTAGCCAATGTACAGATGACCGCATGGCAGGAAGACCGCAACAAACCCGTGGCGGTGGCGCGCTCGCATTTTCTGCTGACGGAAGGTTGAGGTTTATAAAGATCATCAAACTGAAAAGAAAACCCAACAGTGCAGCCCTCCTTCACTTGTTAGGATTTTCCTGTCGTCGGCAAGGCTACGGTTCCCCCACCGAACCGAGCTGACGGCAAGAAAAAAGCCCGCGTCATGCGGGCTTTTTCTTTGGTTTTTCAGGCAGGATTTTTACACGGAAAAATTTCTTATGAGCCATAAAACGGGCGAAGGGGAAAAGCATTTCATGCCTGATAAATATCCCGCCGGCTCCAGGGAATATCCAGGTGGCCATCCGTGTCGGGACGCCCGGCCAGAATCTGGTGCAGGTTGACCCAGCCCTGGCGAAAACCGTAGGCACAGCCGGCCAGATACAGGCGCCAGATACGCAATGATTTCGCATCCACCAGCCGGGCTGCTTTCTCCAGGTTCTTTTCCAGATTGGCACTCCAGAATTCCAGCGTACGGGCGTAATGAGGGCGCAAGCCTTCTACATCGACCACTTCCAGGCCGGCATTGCTGATACCGGAAACCGCCATTGCCAGATGGGGTATTTCACCGCGGGGGAATACGTGGCGCTCGATGAAGGTGCCTCCACCTTGTGTACCTTGCAGGGCAGCATCCGTGAAATGCGCCGTGATACCGTGATTCATCACCAGGCCGCCTGGCCGTACACAGGCATGCAGTTTTTGAAAATACCGTGGCAGATTGGCATGGCCCACATGCTCGAACATGCCCACGCTGACGACCTTGTCGAAGCGACCGTCTTCCGGGAGGTCGCGATAATCCATGAGCTCGAGTTGTACCTTCTGCTGCAGCCCTTCCGCCTTGACGCGCTTCCACGCCAGATTCAGTTGCTCCTTGCTCAGGGTGATGCCGAATACATCTGCACCAAATTCGCGGGCCGCCAGCCTGGAAAGCCCTCCCCAGCCACAACCGACATCCAGCAGTCGTTCGCCCGGCAGCAGGCGCAGCTTGCGGCACAGGTGCCGAAGCTTGGCCAGTTGCGCCTGCGCCAGGCTTTCCTTTCCTGTTTCAAAATAGGCGCAGGAATACACCATTTCCGGGTCCAGCCAGAGACGGTAGAAATCATTGGAAAGATCGTAGTGATAGGAAATGGCACGGGCATCGTCTTCGCGCTGGTGGGTCGCCCGTTCGGGTGGTAATGCCTCATCGTCAGGCAGCGCCGCGCTGAGACGGCGCGCAATGTCCACGGCATCCAGCAAGGGGCCTTCAATGTCCATGCGGCCTTGCACATAGGCTTCGGCGAGGCTGTCCAGGCTGACATGATTCAGTTCGGACAGCAGGCCGGGATCAAGGATTGCCAGAGTGACCTGCGGATTCTCGTCAAGATCAAAAGCGGATCCGTCTGTCAGGCGTATACGCAACGGCAGATTGACTTCGGCCAGTTCCGGAAAGAGATTGGTGAGCATGACGTCCTCCCTGGTTTTCCTGTCTTCCTCAAGGGCCCCCTGCCCTTTGCCACAAGTCATACATCAACAGGCGCTCAATGTGGCATTGCAATGGAAAACTGTTGCTATGCTTTGCCGCGTTATGTCCGAAAGGAATTTCTGTAATGGCAACGAAACAAGGTTACGGCGTGTTGCCCTGGATTGTGGCCATTGGCTTCTTCATGCAGGCGCTGGACATGACCATCCTCAATACGGCATTGCCACGCATGGCGGTAAGCCTGGATGAAAGTCCTTTGCGCATGCAGGCGCTGGTGGTTTCCTACGCATTGACCGTTGCCTTGCTCATTCCGGTTTCCGGCTGGCTGGCAGACCGTTTCGGCACACGCAATGTGTTCTTCAGTGCAGTCCTGCTCTTCAGCCTGGGATCACTGCTCTGTGCCCTGTCCTCCTCGCTCGGCATGCTGATCATTGCGCGCATCGTGCAGGGCATGGGCGGTTCCTTGCTGCTGCCCGTGGGGCGACTCGCCATTCTGCGCACTGTGCCGCGTGAAAAACTGTTGCAAGTGTTGAGCTTTGTCGTTATCCCCGGCCTGATCGGCCCCTTGCTGGGACCGACCTTGGGAGGGTGGCTGGTCGAGATATCAAGCTGGCACTGGGTTTTTCTGATCAATATTCCCGTGGGCATTGCCGGCTGCATTGCCACCTGGCGCTACATGCCGAATCTGCGTACCAATGCCGGCAAATTCGACCTGCAGGGCTTCATGTTTTTTGGCGCGGCGATGGTGCTGGTATCACTGGCCCTGCAAGGCCTGGGGGAAAAATCCATCACACTGGCCGTGGCACTTTTCCTGTTGATTGCCGGGCTGGCTTTCTTTGGCGCCTACTGGCTGCACGCAGCACGTGTGCCTCGACCACTGTTCAGCCTTCAGCTGTTTCGCATACACAGTTTTTCCGTGGGCATTATCGGCAATCTTTTTGCCCGCCTGGGCAGTGGAGGAATCCCCTATCTCACTCCTCTCTTCCTGCAACTTGCCCTGGGCTTTTCCCCCTTTCACGCCGGGATGCTGATGATTCCCGCTGCGCTGGGGGCCATGACCTCGAAAACCTTTGTGAACCAGCTGGTGAAGCACTTCGGTTACCAGCGCGTGCTCGTGGTCAACACCCTGCTGGTAGGCGGCATGATTACCTCTTACGCCATCATTACCCCGGCCATGCCAGTGTGGGGACTGTGCCTGCAATTCTTTGTTTTCGGCATTTTCAATTCCATACAGTTTGCCGCCATGAATACGGTAACGCTGAAGGATCTGGACGATGACACGGCCAGCAGCGGCAACAGCCTGCTTTCCGTGATGATGCAGCTGTCCATGAGCCTGGGCGTAGCCATGGCGGCAGCCCTGCTGGCGGCATTTACCGAGGGAAAACTGCAAAGGGAAACCGTGGTGGGGGCTTTTCACGCCACTTACATCAGCATCGGCCTGATCGGCATGCTGGCTGCCAGCATCTTTTTCCAGCTGGACCGTGACAGCCGGATTGCAAAGCCCAAGGAGCCTGTGGCTGATGAAACCTGAAGCCGGCGCGGCGCGAGCGATAACTCTCAAAAACGGAAATCGTGGACTTGAATACCTGCTACCCGCTTGTGGAGTCAGCCATACAAGCGCCATGAAAAATCCCCGCGAACGCGGGGATTTTTTGCCAGCTCATTCAGGAAAAGACATAACAGTCCATGGCCAGTGCGCCGCCGGAGTAATTGGCCAGGGGCCTTTGCAGTGCCGGATTTTCAGCAGCAGCACCATAGGCCACAAACAGCGGCAGCAAATGCTCGGGCGTGGGATGAGCACGTCGCGCTGATGGCGCTTGCTGCAGCCAGCCGACCAAAGCAGCGCGATCATTTTTCTGCAGGGCCTCGTGCATCCAGTCCTGGAAAGCATGCACATAGTCATCCGCCACATCCGTATTGAATTCATCGAAATGGAATTCATGCAGATTATGCGTGAGGCTGCCGGAACCAATGATGAGCACGTTCTGATCACGCAGTGGTCGCAGGGCCTCGCCCAGGCGCAGATGCCACTCCGCATCCAGCCCCGGCTGTACGGAAAGCTGTGTCACGGGAATATCGGCCTCGGGATACATCTGCAGGAGCGGCACCCAGGCACCGTGATCCAGACCGCGATCCGGCGCCACGCCTACGGGAATGTCCGCCTCAGCCAGAAGATTCACGACACGCGCAGCCAGTTGCGGTGCGCCCGGCGCGGGATAGCGGATGTCATAAAGCGCAGCCGGAAAGCCGCCGAAATCATGAATGGTGGCGGGCACGGTGGCCGCACTCAAAGCCGGCTGCCGCGTATTCCAGTGTGCGGACACCATGAGGATGGCCTCGGGCCTGGGCAATGCCTGGGCCATTTTTGCCCAAGCGGCGCCATAGACGCCGGGCTCGACGGCCAGCATGGGGGAGCCGTGGGATATGAACAGGGTGGGCAGCATGATGATCTCCTCCTTGGCAAGCAGGATGCGCCCTCCTCGCCCCGGGATAAACCGGGCTGGGCGCAAAGTACTGTTGCTCGCATGGGAACAATTGCCCGGCTTTCGTCCGATTGACTGATTTTCAGCCTGAAAGACTGCCCGAACGGTCATTGTGTAAATGTGAATTCCCATTTACATTTTGCACAAATCCGGACCGGACCTGCCATGTCTGCGCTTTCCTCGCCATCAGCCTCAACAACTGTCGCCCAGGCCCAACGCCCGCAATCCCGCCAGGATCGCAGCCGTCATACCGAACAGGTCTTGCTGGAGGCGGCCCTGCAGCTGTTCCGCGAGCGTGGTTTCGAGGCCATTACGGTGGGCGATATCGCCAGCCGTGCCGGTGTGGCGCCCGCCTCCATCTACCGCCGCTTCGGTGACAAGGAAGGCCTGCTGCGCGAGGCCTATCGCCATTTCACCGGCAATGCCCTGGCCATGCTGGAGGCTATTCCGAGCAGCACCTCACATCAGCACAGCTATGTGGAACGTCTGGCTTTCGTGACCAGTCTCGTCATGCGCTATTCGCATGCCAACCAGCATTTGCTGCAGTCCAGTTTTGCCCGCGCTCTGGTCGATGATTACTACGCGCAGGCGCTGAAAGAATTGCGTGCCGGTGTACTCACTGCACTCAAGCGCCACTTTCTCGAGCTGGCACATGAAATCCATCACCCCGAGCCGGCGCTGGCTGTGGATTTTGCCCTGCGTCAGGCCGTGGCCATGCTCTCTGCCCGTCTTGAAGCCGGTCAGCTGGAGGTAGGTGCTGGCGCCATGGATGAACCGGTTTTCCTGCGCGAGCTGATGCGATCCATCCTCGGCTATCTGCAAGTTTCATTTACCAGTGATGAAGTCGATGCCGCCCTGCGCCGGCACGGCCTTTGAATTTCCACCCTCATTTTTTCCGTCTTCCAGGGAACCCGCATCATGGCTTATAGCGAACGCAATATTTCGGAAATGCAAAAGCGCGTTGCCCCGCGTGTTTACGGCAATCTGGATCTGGACATTGTTCCCGAACGCTTCCGCAGCGAGCTGGGCGAAAACAGCATCCTGAAAAAGAACTCACGCATCACTGCACTGCTGGCCGATCCGGAAAAAGTGGAATTCTTCCGCCAGCTCACTCTTATGGGTGACCCTCTGGCTGATGCCTACGCTGCCCTCATTCCCGAGCTGGGTTTCCGCAAGATTCGCGAAATGCTGGAAACAGCCATTGTGAACGGCATTGATGCCGTTGCTGATGCTCCGCCCGAACTCAAGGCCTTTATCGGTGCCGTGGATGAAAAGCCACAGTGGCTGGATATGGAGCGTGTAGAGCGCGCTGCCCGTTTCATGCGCTTGCCCACTGCACTATGGGGTGACTACGCGCTACGTGTGGCCTTCATGAATACCTATGTGAACGGCTATCAAGGCCTGCCCATGATCATCACTGGCGCGCTGACCAGCGAATCTGCAGGCCGCCGTATGACCGAAACCGCCAGCACCTTCAAGCTGGCGACGCTGCCTGGTGCTCTGGATCGTGGTGGTGAGGCCTATCGCTCTGTACTGCTTGTACGCCTGATGCATGCCATGGTGCGTGGCAATCTATTGCGTAAAAAAGAAGTCTGGGATTTCTCTGTATACGGCCTGCCTATTCCCCAGGTCGATCAGATGGGTGCGGCACTGGTGACCAGCTATGCCT
>JASLCO010000126.1 GCA_030146505.1 Moraxellaceae bacterium | reverse complement strand
GCATCTCTTCCGGAAAATCCTGACGCGGAATCACGCCGACAATGCGCTCCATCACATAGAAATCGCAGCCCATCACGCTCTCGTCCTGACACAGGGCGAGGACAGCGGGCACCACGGGATAGACCGGTTTCAACTGCTGCATGATGCGTGCTTCGCGCACCATGTCGTGCGCGCTCTTGGCCTTCTTGCCGAAGGGCGGGCGGCGCAGGATGAGATCGCGATTTTCATAACGCAGCATATAGGTGAGATTGGAAGCGCCGCCGGGGAACTGACGGATTTCCGGCAGGCCCTGCAAATCCGGCAGTTGTTTTTTCAGATAGGCATCAACCGTCGCAATATCCAGCTCTTCGCCCTGCCTGACCTTGCGGGCTTCGTCTATCAGACTCATATCACTTCCTTTTTGTTTTCTTGATACCGTTTCAGGAGGCTCTGAAAAACGTAGGCGAGGCAGCCAGCGCAAGGCAAAAACAGACGAAGAAGCGGAGTTTACTGGGAGTAAATGAGCATTCTGAGTCTGTTTTTAACGCCGCGATGGCAACGTAGCTAGTTTTTCGGAGTCTCCTTAGCGCTGCATGTATTTGCCCAGTTCTATCTTGGCAATAAGCCGACGATGCACTTCGTCCGGGCCATCGGCCAGACGCAGAGCCCGACAATACGAGAAAAGCCCGGTCAGAGGCAGATCATCCGACACCCCGGCGGCGCCGTGTATCTGTATGGCGGCATCAATAATGTCCAGCGCCATATTCGGGGCTACCACCTTGATCTGGGAAATATCGCTCATGGCAGCCTTGTTGCCGACTTCGTCCATCATCCAGGCGGCTTTCAGCGTGAGCAGGCGGGCCTGCTCGATCGACATGCGGGCATTGGCAATCACATCACCATTACCCCCTAGCAGGGCCAGCGGCTTGCCGAAAGCGACACGGCTGATGGCGCGCTTGCAGAGCAGCTCCAGTGCTTTTTCTGCAGCACCGATGGCACGCATGCAGTGATGTATGCGGCCCGGGCCAAGACGGCCCTGTGCCACTTCAAAACCACGGCCGGGACCGGCAATGAAATTCGC
Source organism: Moraxellaceae bacterium (assembly GCA_030146505.1). Classification (GTDB taxonomy): domain Bacteria; phylum Pseudomonadota; class Gammaproteobacteria; order Pseudomonadales; family Moraxellaceae; genus UBA2031. The sequence continues at coordinate 2,108 of JASLCO010000126.1, read as the reverse complement.
CACCGGCACACGCACATTGGTGAAAGTGACTTCACCGTGGCCGAAGGGCTCATCCAGCTTGCCGTAGACCGGCAGCATGCGTTCGATATTGATGCCGGGCGTATCCAGCGGCACCAGTACCATGGAATGACGCTGGTGTTTGGGCGCATCGGCATCGGTATTGGTGAGCCCCATGAAGATGACAAATTTGCAGTTCGGGTGGCCAATCCCTGAGCTCCACCACTTGCGGCCGTTGAGCACGATTTCATTGCCCTGCACGACAGCAGTGGCGGCCATATTGGTGGCATCACTCGAAGCCACTTCCGGTTCCGTCATGCAGAAAGCGGAACGGATTTCACCGCGCAGCATGGGCTTGAGCCATTGTTCCTGCTGCTCCGGGCTGCCGTATTTGGCCAACACTTCCATATTGCCGGTGTCCGGCGCATTGCAATTGAAAACTTCCGCGGTGAAAGGATTGCGGCCCATTTCTTCAGCCAGCGGCGCGTAATCCAGATTGGAAAGACCGGGCGCCCATTCCGTATCCGGCAGGAAAAGATTCCAGAGACCGGCTGCGCGCGCGCGCTCCTTCAGGGTTTCGATAACGGCCGGTTGCTGCCAGGGATTTTCTTTCAGGGACTGGTGATAGGCCGCCTCGCGCGGCGCCACTTCGTCCTGCATGAACTGGCGCAGACGGGCCAGATAATCCTGGCAGCGGGGAGAATAGGAAAAATCCATGGCGGGCCTCCTGAAGAGATAAGTGGCAGAGAGACTAGCCCTGCCCCTATGATTCGTCTAATCGATAGTTTGCATAGAGCTCTATTCGTCTTATGGATATCCGCAAGCTGGACCTGAATCTGCTGGTGGTGCTGGACGCCATACATGCCGAGGGCAATCTCACCCGGGCAGCTCGCCGCCTGCATCTCAGCCAGCCGGCGTTGAGCCATGCCCTTGCCCGTCTGCGTGAAGCGCTGGACGACCCGCTTTTCCTGCGCCAGGGAAACCGCATGGTACCCACCGCACGCACCCTGCGTCTTATGGGGCCGCTGCATGAGGCGCTGGGGCTGATTACCGAGGGCATTCAGGAGGGCGCGCGTTTTGATGCCGCCCGCTCACGACAAGAGTTCCGTCTCGGCCTGCGCGATGTCTTCGAAGCCACCACCCTGCCCCGGTTGCTGGCCGAGCTGGCGGTATCCGCGCCTGAAGTGCGGCTGGCCAGCGTACGTGCCGAGCGCCGTGAGCTGGAGGCTGACCTTGTGAATGGTCGCCTGGATGTGGCTATAGACGTGCTGCTGCCGCTCTCGCCGGATATACGCCGCGAGCCGGTATCCCATGACCGTTTCGTGGTGGTGGCCAGACAAGGCCACCCGGCCGTGAAGCGAGGGCGGATTGCTCTGGAAGACTATCTGGCCGCCAGCCATATCCTCGTTTCCTCGCGCCGGCGTGGTCCCGGTTTCGAGGATCAGGAGCTGGCCCGGCTGGGCCATGAGCGCCGTATCGTCCTGCGCTGCCAGCATTACTTCGCTGCCTGCCGTGTTGCCGCCGCCAGCGACCATCTGCTGACCATGCCGGCGCAGTATGCCGAGTTGGCCCATGCCGGCCTCGCCACACAGCTGCTGGAGGTGCCCATGACCATGCCGCCGCTGGATGTGTATCTGTACTGGCATGAGAGCCGGGACAACGATCCGGCAAACCGGTGGCTGCGGGAAAGGTTGGTGGAGTTGTTGAAGGGAGAGCCTGCTAAAGGCCTGAAGAAAGGGGCTCGGGGGTAGGCTTTTAAAAGCAAAGCCTGCTTCGTTCGAGGCTGTCCCACGGGGATGATTCGCGCTACGCGCTCACCCTTCGGGCCGCCAGCGTAGCTGGCGTTCAAGTCCGCCAGAGGCGGACTTGTCGAACCCGCCGTTTGCGTTCCAATCACGATGATAGAAACCATCTAAAAGCAAAAAGGCCGGTCACGAAAGTGACCGGCCTTTTTGCTTTTAGATGGTGACCCCACGGGGATTCGAACCCCGGTTACCGCCGTGAAAGGGCGATGTCCTAACCGTTAGACGATGGGGCCAGAACCTGGTGGAGCTAAGCGGGATCGAACCGCTGACCTCTACAATGCCATTGTAGCGCTCTCCCAGCTGAGC
>JASLCO010000097.1 GCA_030146505.1 Moraxellaceae bacterium | reverse complement strand
CAAGATGCACGGGGTCGAAGGAGCCGCCATAGAGGCCGATCAGTGGAAGCGTGGAGGGCATGCGGTTCGTCACAAGGAAGAAACTGCTGCCATCATAAGGTATCGCTGCCGCCCTGGCCCCGGGGCAATGGCAATCCGCACGCATTCAGGGAAGTGGCCATGAATCTGTCGCTCTTCAACCGTTATGCCTTTTTCGTCTTCTGCATCCTTGCCGCTCTCCTCAGCCTGGCCTTCCTGCCGGACTGGCCCGGTCTCTGGCCGGCAGCCGCCCTGGCGTCCGCCCTGACGCTGGTCGGTCTCAATGACCTGCGCCAGACCCGCCATGCCGTGCGCCGCAATTACCCGGTGCTGGGCAATATCCGGTATCTGGTCGAGGCCCTGCGCCCGGAAATCCGCCAGTACCTGCTGGAAGGCGACAATGATGCCCTGCCGTTTTCCCGCGCCCGGCGTTCGCTGGTGTACGCGCGCGCCAAGGACGAAAGCAGCGACAAGGCCTTCGGCACCCTGCTGGATGTCTACGACACCGGTTTCGAATTCATCAGCCATTCCCTGCAGCCCGCCCGCCAACCCACACACGAGAACAATACGGACTTCCGCATCAGCATCGGCGGCCCACAGTGCCGCCAGCCCTATTCGGCTTCCATTTTCAATATTTCCGCCATGAGCTTCGGCTCGCTGTCCGCCAATGCCATCCGCGCTCTGAACCAGGGAGCGAGAAAAGGCGGTTTCGCGCATGACACCGGAGAGGGCAGCATCAGCCCCTATCACCGCGAAGCCGGCGGCGATCTCGTCTGGGAAATCGGCAGCGGCTATTTCGGCTGCCGCGATCCCTTCGGACAGTTCGATCCCGTGCGTTTTGCGCGGCAGGCCAGTGATCCGCAGGTGAAGATGGTGGAAATCAAGCTCAGCCAGGGTGCCAAGCCCGGTCATGGCGGCGTGCTGCCGGGCGAGAAGGTGACTGCGGAAATCGCGGTCACGCGCGGTGTGCCGCAGGGTGAAACCTGTGTGTCGCCGTCGCGGCACAGTGCGTTTTCCACCCCGCGCGAGCTCATGCAGTTCATCGCGCAGCTGCGTGAGCTTTGCGCTGGCAAGCCGGTGGGTTTCAAGCTTTGCCTCGGCCACGGCTGGGAATTCATGGCCATTGCCAAGGCCATGCTGGAAACCGGCATCCTGCCGGATTTCATCGTGGTGGACGGCAAGGAAGGGGGCACCGGCGCCGCTCCCGTGGAATTCACCGACCATATCGGCCTGCCCATGCGCGAGGGCCTGCTGTTCGTGCACAACACGCTGGTGGGTATCGGCCTGCGCGACAAGATAAAAATTGGCGTGAGCGGCAAGATCGTCAGTGCCTTCGACATCATCCGCGTGCTGGCCATAGGTGCTGATTGGGCCAATGCCGCGCGCGGCTTCATGTTTGCAGTGGGCTGCATACAGTCGCAAAGCTGCCATACCAACAAATGCCCCACCGGCGTGGCCACGCAGGACAAGGCGCGGCAACGGGCGCTCGTGGTGCCGGACAAGGCCGAGCGCGTCTACAACTTCCATCACCGCACCGTGCATGCCGTGGCGGAAATGCTGGCCACGGCCGGCCTGTGCCTGCCCAGCGAGCTGCGGCCGCATCACCTGGTGCGGCGCATTTCCTCATCGGAAGTGAAGCTGTTTTCCGAACTGCATTACTACTGCCGCCCCGGCGAGCTCCTGGACGGCAAGGCCACCAGCAATTTCTACAGCAAGATGTGGAAAATGGCGCAGGCACATACGTTTGCACCGGCGGAGCCGTGAAGCGGCGCGTGACGTGCGCGGTCAGGCGGGAGGCTGGCGGTAGATCGCTCACCATCATGAAAAAACGGCGATGTCCTGTGCAGGAACATCGCCGTTTTTTTACCGGCTTATCGGCTGTTTTACTGCCGGATGTGTCCGTCGCCCAGCACCACCCACTTCTGCGAAGTGAGACCTTCCAGGCCAACCGGACCACGGGCGTGAATCTTGTTGGTGGAGATGCCGACTTCGGCACCGAGGCCGTATTCGAAGCCGTCGGCAAAGCGCGTGGAGGCATTCACCATCACCGAGCTGGAGTCCACTTCATTGAGGAAGCGGCGCGAGCGCGTGACGTTTTCCGTGATGATGGCGTCGGTGTGGTGCGAGCCGTATTTGTTGATGTGGCTGATGGCTTCATCAAGGCCGTCGATGACCTTGATGGCCAGCACGGGCGCGAGATATTCCTCGTACCAGTCCTGTTCCGTTGCCGGTGTGGCGTCGATGATGGCGCGGGTTTTTTCGCAGCCACGTAGCTCGACTCCCTTTTCACGGTAAAGGGGGGCGAGCGTTTTCAGTGCGGTTTCGGCAATCGGTGCATCCACCAGCAGGGTTTCCATGGTGTTGCAGGTGCCGTAGCGGTGGGTCTTGGCATTGATGGCCACGGGCACGGCCTTGGCCATGTCCGCATCACGGTCAATGAAGACGTGGCAGTTGCCGTCGAGGTGATAAATCACCGGTACGCGGGCTTCGGTGCTGATGCGCTCGATCAGGCCCTTGCCGCCGCGCGGCACGATCACGTCCACGAATTCCGGCATGGTGATGAGCGCGGAAACGGCCGCACGGTCGGTGGTTTCCACCACCTGCACGGCTTCGCGTGGCAGGCCGGATTTTTCCAGGCCTTGCTGCACGCAAACAGCAATCGCCTTGTTGGAATGAATGGCTTCGGAGCCGCCGCGCAGGATGGTGGCATTGCCGGATTTCAGGCAGAGCGAGGCGGCTTCCAGCGTCACATTCGGGCGTGACTCATAAATGATGCCGATCACGCCCAGCGGCACGCGCATCTTGCCGACCTGAATGCCGGTGGGACGGTAAACCAGATCGGTGATGGCGCCGACCGGATCGGCCAGATCAATCACCTGGCGCAGGCCTTCCAGCATGCCCGCAAAGGTTTTCTCGCTGATGGTGAGGCGGTCCAGCATGGCGGCATCAAGGCCGTTGGCTCGGCCGGCTTCCACGTCTTTGGCATTGGCAGCGAGGATGTCGGCCTTGGCTGCCACCAGAGCATCGTGAATGGCGGAAAGCGCCGCATTCTTTTCCCGCGTGCTGGCACGGGCCGTCGCACGCGAGGCTTCGCGGGCAGCACGACCCAGGGTCTGCATGTAGGCGGAAACATCAATGGGGCTGTTCACGGCGGTCATCCTCGGCGATACGGGGAGCCGTGGCGTTCAGGCCAGCGGCTCCCTCAAAGGGGCGCCAGTATAACGCCAACCGTTGCCGGGGTGCTTATGGGCCATTGACTCCGTTCGCCCCGGGACGACGATGCAGGGGACAGGGCGATCAGACCGCCCAGCGCCGGTGGAAAGGCAGCACATTGCTGTTCCTCTCCGGTACAGGTGGCAACTCCGGCTGGGCCAGCACGCGGTTCAGCACGCGGGCTTCCAGCGCCGCCAGTCCGGCCTGGCCGACATGACGCGGGCGCGGGCTGTCCACAGGCAGGTCCAGGCCGATACGGCCGTCTTCAATCAGCAGGATGCGGTCGGCCACATGCACGGCCTCGCTCACGTCATGCGTGACCAGGAGCACGGTGAAACCGTGTTCCTGCCAGAGCTTTTCAATGAGTTGCTGCATTTCCAGGCGTGTCAGCGCATCCAGCGCCCCCAGGGGTTCATCCAGCAGCAAAAGGCGTGGCTTGTGCACGAGGGCGCGGGCCAGGGCCACGCGCTGTTTCTGGCCACCGGAAAGCGCCGCCGGCCATTCACTGGCGCGGTCGGCCAGGCCCACGGCGGCCAGCGCCCTTTGCGCTTCCGGCCGCCAGTGGCCCTTGAGGCCGAGGCCCACATTGCCGATCACGGTTTTCCAGGGCAGGAGGCGCGATTCCTGGAACATGAGACGTATGCCGTCGCGTGCAAGGCCAAGGGCACACCCTTCCGCCTGCAATTGCCCGGCATCGGGCTGATCCAGCCCGGCCAGCAAGCGCAGCAGCGTGCTCTTGCCGCAGCCACTGCGGCCCACGAGCGCAACAAACTGCCCGGCAGGGATGTCCAGTGAAACCCCGTCCAGCACCTGTCGGCTGCCGAAATGGCGCTTGATGCCGTCCAGTTGCAGGGCGAGACCTCGTGTTGCCGCCGTGATGTTTTCCGCAGCACTCATGCCCGTTCTCCCCGTAACGGCTGATAGGCCGGATGCCAGCGCAGCCATAGGTGCTCCAGCGCACGTGCCGTGAGATCAGCCAGCTTGCCGAGCACGGCATACAGCAGGATGGCGACGACCACGATGTCGGTTTGCAGGAATTCCCGCGCATCCATGGCGAGATAGCCGATGCCGGAGCTGGCGGAAATGGTTTCCGCCACGATCAGCGTCAGCCACATCACGCCCAGGGCAAAGCGCACCCCCACCAGGATGGAAGGCAGGGCGCCGGGCAGGATGACCTCCCGGAACAGCGCGAAACCGGAAAGGCCATAGCTGCGTGCCGCCTCTACCAGCTGCGGATCCAGATTGCGTATGCCGTGGTAGGTGTTGATGTAGATGGGAAAAACGGTGCCGAAGGCCACGAGGAAAATCTTCGCGGACTCGTCGATGCCGAACCACAGGATGATCAGTGGAATCAGTGCGAGATGCGGAATGTTGCGCACCATCTGCACCGAACTGTCGAGCAGGCGATCACCCCATTTCGAGAGGCCGGTGATGAAGCCCAGCAGCAAGCCTGCGCCGCCGCCGATGACAAAGCCGATCAGGGCACGGTGCCCGCTGATGAGCAGATGCCGCCACAGCTCGCCGCTTTTCACCAGCGCCCAGAACGCGGTGAGCACAGCCGTGGGTGCCGGCAGGATGCGCGAGGCCATGAAGCCGGATTCCGCGGCGAGCTGCCAGAGCAAAAGCAGACCCACCGGCAGCAGCCAGGGTGCGATGCGTATGAGTGATTTTTCCAGAAAAGCTTTCATGATGTTCTCGCAGTGATCACGCCGGTTTTCCAGCCGGCGTCATGAATAGACGCCTGGCGTTGGCAACTGCCCGGTGAGCAGCCAGCGACCGAGATCGCGCAGCTTGTAGTCCACCGGATCATGCAGGGTGTGCGTGCGCACATTGCGCCAGAAACGGTCGTGGCCAAAACGCGAAAGCGTGGCGCCGGCCCCCATGGGCTCGAAAATGCGCGTGGTGATTTCAAGGGCTGCGCGCGTGGCGCTGGCCTTGGCGGTGAAAATGGCCAGCGCTGCTTCGCCACGCTCAGCCGCGGTCAGGGTATCTTCTTTTTCCCAGGCGGATTGCAAGGCCAGCGCTGCCTTGTCGGCGAGCGCGATGGCGCCCTGCAGGGCAATCCACAGCTCGCCGAAATGCTTTTGCACGTAGCGGTCGCCGGCCACGCTGGCAGCATCGGAATCCGGCCAGGGTTTGGCCTTTTCCAGGGCATGACGGCGAGCTGCCGCCAGAGCGCCCAGTGCATTGCCGATATAGATTTCCGTGAGGATGAGTTGCGAAATGGGGGCGCGCAGCGTTTGCCAGGGCGTGCGGCGGCGCGCTACCAGATTTTCACCCTGAAGGTTGGCGGGCAGGTTGCCAAGAATTTCGCTGGCCTCTATTCGCACCTTGTCGAAATGCACGGAAACGCTGTCGGTCTGGCGCTGGCCCATGGCGTCCCAATCGTTGTCCACACGCAGGCCGGCACGCCCTGCCGGCAGCGCAATGAAAAGACGATCATCCACCGGGCCCCCCGGCGTGCTGGGCACAGGCGCGGTCAGCACATAGGCATCCGCATCGGCAGCGCCGGAGCAGAAGGATTTCACGCCATCCAGTTCGAAGGCCTTGCCATTGCGGCGCAGGGCAAGGCGCGGGTCGCGGCCATTGGTGGCATTACCCCAGAACCATTTCTTCTGCACGGTTTGCGTCAGCAGCTCGTGTTTTTGCCCGGTGTTGCCGTAAAGCAGCACGCTGGCCACTTGCAGATGCTGGAAGGCAAAAAGATGACCGAGCGAACTGTCGGCTTCGGTGAGGCGGCGCATGACCGGGTAAATATCCGGCCAGGCCCAGCCTTGTCCGCCAAACTCGCGTGGCACGGCCAGCGTCAGCAGGCCGCTCTCGCGCAGCAGCTGGCGCTGTGCCAGTGCTGTCCCGCCCTGTCTGTCGCGGGCTACGGCGCTAGTGGCCAGTCCGGTTGCCACTTTTTCCACGACATCGCGCTGCTCTGCGCGCGTCAGCGTATGCAGCGGCGGCAACGGTGCTGCCGGTATGAGGGCATCCGTTCCACCGTCCGGCAGTGGGCTGGCAATCTGGTTCATGGCATACATTTCTTCAGTTGCGTGCTCGCCTGCGGGTGCGAATTCAGTGTGGCGTTTGCACACCTGCCTTTTTGGTGCGAATTAATTCGCACCTGCAGCAAGCCTGTTCCGGTTTCAGGTCAGGGCTTCCACACCGTTGCACCCAGCACATTCACCGGCTTGGGCAGCAGGCCTTCCTTGAGGAAAACGTCGGCAATCTTCTGTGCTTCCTGCAACGCATCTTTGTCTACAGGACGCACGTCATAGCTGCGACGGGCATTGGCTTTCTCCACGGTGGCGGTATCCAGGCCCCAGGCAGGCGCCAGAATGGCCGCGGCCTGCTCCGGATTTTTCTTCACCCATTTGCCGGCTTCCTGCAGCTCGCCATAAACCAGTTTGATGACACCGGGATTGGCTTTCGCGAAAGGGGCGGAGGCGAGGTAATAGCGCTGGTAGCTGGCAAGGCCGTTGCTGCCATCGGTAATCACACGCACCTGCGACTGGTTCTGCACGGCGGCAACGAAGGGGTCCCACACTACCCAAGCGTCTATGGAGCCTTGCGTGAAGGCGGCGCGGCCGTCGGCAGGCGAGAGATAGGCCGGCGTGATGTCCTTGATGCCGAGGCCGCTTTTGGCCAGCGCTGCCAGCAGCAGGTAGTGCGAACCGGCGGCCTTGGCCACGCCCACGCGCTTGCCCTTGAGGTCGGCCACGGTCCTGATGGGGGAATCCTGCGGCACCAGGATGGCCTGCGCCGTGGGTGAAGGCGCTTCCTTGGCCACGAAAACAAGATCGGCGCCCGCGGCCAGCGCAAATACCGGCACGGTGTCGGCCACATCGGCACTGAAATCGATATTGCCCACGTTCAGCGATTCCAGCAGCGGCAGGCCGCTGGTGAATTCATGCCAGCTCACCTTGTAGCCCAGTGGGGCCAGTTTCTTTTCCAGCGTGCCTTGCGATTTCAGCAGGGTGATCAGGGCAGAGGATTTCTGGAAGCCGATGCGCACGGTTTTTTCTTCCTCGGCATGGGCCAGGTTGCTGCCCAGCAGGGCGGCCAGCAATGTTGTTGCTGCCGTTTTGAGAAAGTGGCGGCGGGAAAAAAGGGAATTCATTTTCTTGATCCTTGATGCGGTGATCTGGGTTTGTGTTTTTCAGGGCAGCAGCCACCCCGGTTGGCACCGGGCGACATGATCCTGTGATCGCTTTTCGGAAATCCGGCCACTTCAGCTTGCGGAAACCGTGGGCACGAAATGGTTGGCCACGATTTCGCCGAAGGGGCCGGACAGGCTTTGTCCCGGCAGCAACTGTTCCTGCACGCGGCGTGGCAGCAGCGGGAAAACCAGTTCGGCAAAGCGGTAGGCTTCTTCCAGATGCGGGTAGCCGGAGAGGATGAAGGTGTCGATGCCGATATCGGAATATTCCTTGATGCGTGTCGCCACCTGCTCCGGGTTGCCCACCAGGGCGGTGCCGGCACCGCCGCGCACGAGGCCGACGCCTGCCCAGAGATTGGGGCTGACTTCCAGATCGGTGCGCGAGCGGCCCCGGGCCTTGGCATGCAGGGCCACCATGCGCTGTTGCCCCACGGAATCCATGCGGGCAAAGGCTGCTTGCGCGCGCGCCACGGTTTCATCATCGACACGGCTGATGAGTTCATCGGCCGCCGCCCAGGCTTTTTCTTCGGTTTCGCGCACGATCACATGCAGGCGTATGCCGAAGGTCAGCTTGCGGCCCCGGGCTGCGGCCTTTGCGCGCACGGCCGCAATTTTCTGGGCGACATCTTCCGGTGGCTCGCCCCAGGTGAGATAGGTATCCACCTGTTCGGCGGCCAGGTCCTGAGCAGCCTCCGAGGAGCCGCCGAACCATACGGGCGGATAAGGACGTTGCACGGGCGGATACAGCAGCCGGGCACCTTTTACCGACAGATGCCTGCCCTGGAAATCGAAAGCCTCGCTGTCGTGGCTGCGCGCAATCACTTCGCGCCAGATGCGGATGAATTCAGCCGAGGCTTCGTAGCGCTCTTCGTGATTCAGGAAGAGGCCGTCGCCCTCCAGTTCCGGCAGGTCGCCGCCAGTAACGAGATTCACCAGCAGGCGGCCTTTGGAGAGGCGGTCAAACGTCGCGGCCATGCGCGCCGACACGCTGGGCGCAACCAGTCCGGGGCGCAGGGCGACCAGGAATTTCAAACGATGCGTGGCGGGAATGAGGCTGGCCGCGACCACCCAGGGATCTTCGCAGGAGCGACCGGTGGGCAGCAGCACACCGTCATAACCCAGCGTGTCGGCTGCCACGGCAACCTGCGTGGTGTATTCGGCGCTCACCTGCCGGGCCCCATCGCTGGTGCCGAGATAACGGCTGTCGCCGTGGGTGGGAATGAACCAGAAAATGTTCAGACTCATGGAGGTTCTCTGTGAAGGCATGGTGGATGACGCAGGAATTCATTGGCCCGTGGACGGCAGCGTGGCATCTCGGATATTCAGCGGCCGGGGGATGAGCTTCAGGGCGTGGAAGGTGTCGGCAATCTTCTGCTGGGCATCAATTACCTGCTTGCTGACAGGCAGCACGCCATAACCCTGGCGTTCGACGGCAATGCGGGTGATGTCTTCCGGCAGGCCGATCAGCGGGGCCACTTGCCGGGTGACGTCAGCGGGATTTTTCCGGGACCACTCGCCCACGCTGTGGATTTCGTCCACCAGTATCTTCAGTACCTTGGCGTTGGCGGCGGCATAACTGCGGCGTGCCAGATAGAACTGGTGGTTGTTCACGAGATTTTTGCCGTCACGCAGGGTGCGCGCAGAAAGCTGTTTTTCGGCCGCGGCCTGGTAAGGATCCCAGATCACCCAGGCATCGATATTGCCGCTCTGGAAGGCAGCACGGCCGTCGGCGGGAGCGAGGTAAACCGGCTGGATGTCGGCATAGCCGAGGCCGGCTTCTGCCAGTGCACGCACCAGCAGGTAATGCACGTTCGAGCCCTTGTTGAGGCCAATTTTCTTGCCCTTGAGATCCGCCACTTTCCTGATGGGCGAATCCTGGGGCACGAGGATGGCTTCGCTGGTGGGTGCCGGTGGCTCATTGGCCACGTACACAAGATCGGCACCGGCGGCCTGGGCGAAGACCGGTGGTGTTTCACCGGTCACGCCGAAATCGATGCTGCCGACATTCAGCCCTTCCAGCAGTTGCGGGCCGCCGGGGAATTCCGTCCACTGCACTTTCACGCCTTCTTTGGCGAGGCGCGGCTCCAGGGAACCTTTGGCGCGCAGCAGTACCAGAGTGCCGTATTTCTGGTAGCCGATGCGCAGCACGGCATCTTCGGCCAGTGCCGTGCTGGCCAGTGTCGTCAGGGCCAGGGCCACGAGGATGTTTCTCAGGGCGGTTTTCAGCATGGACAGTTTCCTTCTGGCGCAGAGGCCGGCCCGTCAACGGGCCTTGCCGGTACAAGGGGGCCGCATCCGGCAAGCGGGGCTTGAGGCCGTGCAGGAAGGGTGTTCATGCGGGGCCTTGCGCGGACTGGCGAGCGGAGCGGTCAGGCGGCCAACGCTAGGGCAAGGAAGACAGGTTTTAAAATAATTGTTTATGATTTTCTTATTCTTAATAGAAGTTAGTAATCGCCAGGTCATTTTGGCGTCATCAAAAAAGGACGCGGAATATTCAGGGCTTTATCTCGGCCAATGTTGTTCCCACAGCGTGGCCAGCCGTTGGCGGCCAGCCGGGCGGCTTTGGTCGGAGCACGTGGTTTGAATGAGTGGGCAGGGTCGGAGGCCGGTGGTAGCATCGGTTCCCCATACCAAAAACAAGAATGGCCGCGCTGCCGTGGTCCGGCTCCGCAAGGCTTTCAAGACCAACAACAAATGGCTTTCAGCCATCAAGCGAAGGGAACCAACATGGCCATCTCCTATGAGGTCTATAACCGTTCTTCCCTCAAGCAGACTCCCCAGCAGACTTTTGTCGGCAAATGGCGCGTGGAATACCTCGCCTTCAGCCTGCCGGAGAATGCCCACAAGGTGCCCCTGATCGTCCTGGGCGGCGCCTTCCAGAACTTCAATTCCTACAAGTACTGCGTGGAGCAGGTGCTGAACGAGGTGCCCGTCATCCTCGTGGACCTGCCTTCACTGGGAAACAACGACCAGCTGGCTCCCGAACTCGGCATGGAAGATTTGGCCGACCTGCTGTTCCAGTGGACGCAGCGCATGGAGCTGGCCAAGGTTTCCCTGATGGGTCTCTCGCTGGGCTCGGTGGTGGCTTCCACCTATGCCTACAAGCGCCCGACCTTCATGCACAAGCTCATCGTCACCGGCATCGTCATCCGTCCGCGCAAGTCTTGGCGCATGCTGCTGGAAGAGTCCATCAAGGTGCTGGATGAGGGGCGTCTCGACGAGTTCGGCCAGGCCGTGGTGCTCTATCTCGTCAACCATGCCCGCCTGAAAGAAACCGAAATCACCGACATCACGCGCAAGCTTTTCCATCGCCAGATGCGCAGCTTCCACGAGAATGAACAGCAGCGTTACCGCATCAACGCTGCCCGCCTGCTGGAGGTGGAGTCCATCCTGGGTTATCCGGATTGCGACACGCTCGTTGCCACCGGCGAATACGACAGCTTCACGCTGCCCTATGAAAATGCCCTCTTCGCAGCGCGCTGCTCTCATGCCACCTTCGCCCTGATCAAGGGCGCCGACCATGTGGCCCAGCTGGAAAAGCGTGACGAATCCGTGGCCATGTTCTCCGCCTTCCTGCGTGACGACGACCTGCGCACGGTGCAGGGCATAGAAGTGCTGACGCGCGAGGAGTGCCATGCCGTGGAGCGTCGCGGCGAGCCGCGCCTCGTGCCGGTGAATCCGCGCGCCCGTGTCATCAGCTTCTCCCATGTGGACGGTTCCTTGTCCATCGACATGCAGGTGAAGATACGCAACATGAATTTCTTCGGCTGCGTGCTGGAATACGAGCACACCGATTCGCCGCTGGAAAAGCATGCCCGTGATCTCATCCTCTGCCCCGAAGGCACGGCCCTGCGCATAGAAATGCTGGTGTTCGAGCAGCAGGGCGGCACGATGCGCTGCCTGTTCAAGCACGGCAGCTTTGAAATGGCCGAAGAACTCAAGCTCCTGCTGGACGACGAGGGTTTTTTTCGTCATCCCGTTGCCGTCAGTGAAGTCGAGCACGGGAACCAGAAACTCAGGACCATCTACCGCTGAGGAAACTCGGCCACAAAAAAGCCCGCAATCGCGGGCTTTTTTGTGGCTCTTGTTCCTTTCAGGCCGTGTCTCATCCTGCCAATGCCGCGATCACGCGCACAATGGCGCCGCCACGGGCCTTGGGGGCCGGTGTGTTTTCATGGTCAGGATTGAAGACGTGCACCTGCCGGAAGCCGAGGCCGGAAAAATGCTGGCGCATGTTTTCGGCGTTGCGGAAATGTAGGGAGAAGCGGCTGCGGGAGGCCAGGCGAAGGCTCTGGTTGGCCGCACGGATCAGGCCGGCAAAGCGGTGCTCCTGCACCTCCGGATAGACATCGGTGAGATAGAGCCCTTGCGGGAACGACTGCAAGGCGGTGGCCATGCGTTGCCACACGCCCGATATGGTGGGCAGGTCGAAATAGTTCACCAGGCCTTCGGTGATGATGACGAGAGGCTGTGTGGTGTCGAATTCGCGGGTGATCACAGCCTCCAGGCTGTCGTCGCCGTCTTCCAGGATATTGCAGACGGTGATGCGGTGGCGGGCATCCAGCGAGCCCAGTGAAGCCAGCAGCGCGCGCTTGCGCGCCACCATGCCGGGCAGGTCGGCTTCCACATAAACCAGTTCCGGATGTTTTTGCGTAAAGCGGTGGCCTCGCGGCGACAGGCCGCAGGCGATTTCCAGCACCTGTGTGCGCGGGTTTTCCGCAATGCGTTTTTCCAGTTCACGGTCGATGAGGAAATGGCGCTGCAGCAGTGTTGTCTTGATGTCGCTGCCGATGATGCGGCGGGCCAGGTATTCAAAGGGCTGCAAGAGAGCGTAATAGCTGCGGCCCTGGGCGGTGGCAAAGGCGGCGCCGGAAAGGCCGTAATGCTGCCAGACGTAGCCGGTGTAGTGCGCGGTAAAGGAAATGCTGGAGGTGTCGTTCTTGTTCTTCATGGCGGGTCCTGCAGGATGGCCACGATGATGCCGGGGCAAGCCAACGGCATCAATAGAGTTTCCTTATCCGCAGGAGCGGCTTTAGCCGCGAACCATCCGATAAAGGTTCGCGGCTAAAGCCGCTCCTACGAAGCTGTCCCCACAAGAAATGGGTGCTGAGCGCCTGCGGCGGAGCGCAGTCCGGGCGTGTACCGGACGTAGCGTGTTTTTGGTGCGCACAGCACCGAAAACGTCATAAAAAGAAAAGGCCCCGAATCATGGTCTTGATTGCGGGGCCTTCTGGCATAGCTGCCTTTGCCTTTTTTCGCTTTTTCCTGCCGGGGCCGGAACAGCGGGTCCATGACCAGCGCCTTGGCGCTGCGCTTCTTGCGTTTCATGCCTTTGTCCTCTGTGGATTGAAATGCGCGCGCATGGTGAGGCTGTGGCTGGCGCTTGTGAAGGCCCTGGGTGTAAACGGTGATGAACGGTCCTTTTTCGCCCCGCAGGGCTGTTTGCTGCCGTAGGAGCGGCTTCAGCCGCGAACCCAAGCCCCGGTGTTCGCGGCTGAAGCCGCTCCTACGGGAAGATGCATCATGAAGAACGCCATTCGCGCAAGCGGCGCAGGCGCGCGGGCAGGTGCACGAGGTTGAGGAGGCCGGTGGCGGTGAGGGCGATGATGACGGGCTCCTGCTGCAGCCAGATGGCCCAGTCGGCCACGTCGCCGAACCAGCCCCAAAGACCCAGCACGAGGGCGGTATTGCCCAAGGTGTCCAGCAGGATGTCGAAGCGGATGCGACGGCGAAGCGCTTCGCGCTGGGTGGGCTCTGTCATGCCGGCTGGCTGCCGGGAAAAAGGGGGCGGCCGGCCACGGCCATGGTTAGGCGCAGCAGGACATCCCAGGCGCTTTCATCGCTCTGGCCCTTGATGGCGCGATCCACGGCGAGGATTTCTGCCACCAGCGTGCGGGCGAGCGCAGCATTCGTGCGTTGCAGGGCACGCTGGAACAGCGGCTGGCGTTTTTGCCATACGCCGTTTTGCTGCAGCAGGGCGTTCATGGGCTGGCCGGCGTCCACACCCTCGCGCAGGGCGGCCAGCGTGCGCGCGTCCTTGCCTATGGCCCAGAGCATGCTGGATTCGGATTCGCCTTCGGCGCGCAGGCCGGCCAGCATGCGGGCGGCTTTTTCGGCGTCGCCGGCCAGGGCGCAGTCGGCCATGTCATACACGTTGTAGCGCGCACTGTCGCCCACGGCCTGGCGCACGAGATCCACGGTGATTTCGCCGTCGTGGCTCAAAAGACGCAGCTTTTCCACTTCCTGCTGCGCGGCCAGCAGATTGCCCTCCACGCGTTCCAGCAGCAGCGCGAAGGTTTCCGCATCGCCACGCAGGCCGGCCTGTTGCAGGCGCTGGCGCAGCCAGTCGGGCATGCTGTGCGCATCTATCTGTGGCAGTTGCACCGAGGCGCCGGCATTTTCACAAGCGACAAACCATTTGGCTTTTTGCGCACTGCCGTCGAGCTTGGGCAGCAGCAGGAGCAGTAGCGTGTCGGGCGAGGGATCGGCGGCGTATTTTTCCAGCGCCGCGGCAGCGGCGGCATCGGGTTTGCCGCTGAAGCGGATTTCCAGCAGCTTGCGGTCGCCGAAAAGCGAAAGATTGTTGGCGCTGGCCAGGAGTTCATTCCAGTCGGCACCACGTTCGGCATGATGCAGCTCCCGCT
>JASLCO010000063.1 GCA_030146505.1 Moraxellaceae bacterium | reverse complement strand
AAAAGCCCGCGTCATGCGGGCTTTTTCATGCCAGTTCATTTTGATGGCTCCTTGCCCGGCCATTCCGGCGAAGGCTGGATAAAGGCGAACAGCCGAAGGGGTGAGCGTAGCGATCAGAACTGGTACTTCAGGCTGAGCGTGGCATTGCGTGGCGGCGCGTAATTCACGCTGTCGTATTCACCCAGCACGTAATAGTTTTTATCCAGCAGGTTTTCCGCATTGAGCTGGGCGGAAAAAGCGGGGGTGAACTGGTATTTCGCCATCAGGCTGAGCAACCACAACTGGTTTTGCTCCAGATCGCAGGTGCCGCCGGGGCAGGTGGTATCGACATGGCTCCGCGATTGCCAGTCGGCACCGCCGCCCACCGTCAGTTTTTCCAGGGTGGCAGGCTTCCAGGTGGTGAACAGGCGCAGCAGCGAGCGCGGGATGTAGGTGTTGATGGAATTGCCGTTGGCATCTTTGATGTGGCTGTAGGAATAACCGAGCTGGGTGTTCCAGCCGGGTGCCAGCTCGCCGGCCAGGTCCACCTCCACGCCTTGTGACCTGGCGCCGTCAACACCGAGGGAGGGCTGGCTGCCATCGGGCAGCAGCGGTGCGCCCATGTCGGCCACGGCTACATTGTCCTGCTGTGTGGAGTAGAGCGTGATGGCGCTGTTCAGGCGGCCCTGGAAATGCTCGCCCTTGAGGCCGATTTCCTCGCTCTTGCCGGTGACGGGATCAAGGTAGCTGCCGCCGGCGTTGCGGGCATTCTGGGGTGTGAAGATTTCGGTGTAGCTTGCAAACGTGGAAAAACCGCCGCCAATGTCGTAGATCAGGCCGGCGTAGGGCGTGGTGGCCTTTTGCTCATAATGGGCGTTGCAACTCCAGTCAAAACCGTCGGCTTTCCAGATGCTGTAGCGGACGCCTGCAATGAGCTTGAGCGGGTCGGCCAGTGACAGGCGCAGCGCGGAATATGCGCCGGCCTGGTCGGTGCGCAGTTGGGTGACCAGTGTGCCGGCATCGTAGTTGGGCATGGGGTAATTGCCGTTCCAGTCGTAGATATTCCCAATGGGGGCCAGGGCGGACGTGGCTGAGAGCTCGTATTCAGTCGCTTCCACCCGGGAGCCGATGGCGCCGACAACCAGTTCGTGCCGGCGACCCAGGAACTGGAAGGGGCCGCTGGCGTAAATGTCGACCGCGTTCTGCTCGCTGGAGTCCACATAGCCGTTGCTGGCCGGCGCCAGGCCGAGGCCGGTGGTGCGGTCGGGGAAGTTGGCATCCGGATTGTCGGTGGCGTCGTAGTAGTAATCCATGAAGAAAAGGCGCGAATTGCCGGTGGTATTGCGATGCTGTGCCGTGGCGTTCAGCAGCCAGTCATTGCCCAGTTGCTGCTTCAGCTCTGCAAAAACGGTTGAGGTGGTGTTGTCCCAGTAGCTCCAGCGGGCGGCAGTGGAAAAGGAGCGGGGCCAGTTGGTAAGGCTGCCGTCACTGAAATACAGCGGGAACCAGCCCCAGGTGGTGCCGTCCACGGCTGTTTTCTGGTGGTCGTAGCCAACCGTGAGCGTGGTGCTGTCGCCAAGGTCGGCATCGATCACGGCATAGAGCAGGCCACGCGCGTTGCTGTAGAAATCCATGTAGGACTCTTTTTCCTGCAGCACGCCTATCACACGGCCGCGCACACTGCCGTTCTCGTTCAGCGGGGTCTGCAGGTCCACTTCGGTACGGTAGTTGTTCCAGGAGCCTGCGCTCATGTCCACGCTGCCGGCACCTTCACGGCTGTCGGCATGCTTGCGCACCAGGTTGATGGCGGCGGAGGGATTGCCGGCGCCGGTCATGAGGCCGGTGGCGCCCCGCACGATCTCGATGCGGTCGTAGATGGCGGTGTCCAGCGTGGCATCGGTGGAATCCGTGTTGGAGCTGGTCAGCGTGGGTACGCCGTTGATGAGGGTGTTGGTGATGACCTGGCCTCGGGCCAGGAAAAGCGTGCGTTCGGTGTCGTAGCCGTAGGAGTACACGCCGGTGACCTTGTCCAGAACATCGCGCAGGGTCTGCATGTTCTGGTCATCCATGCGCTCACGCGTGACGACGGTGACGGACTGCGGCGTGTCACGCAATGCAAGGTTCAGGCGGGTGGCAGCAGCGGAGTTACCGGCTGAATAGCTGTCGCTGGTGTCCTGCGTGGCCGTGACCGTGATGGCTTCCAGTTCTGTCGAGGCGCCATCCTCGGGCATGGCGGCTTCCTGCGCATGGGCCGTGGCGGCCAGCATGGCAGCGCAGAAAGCGGAAAGGGCGAAAGGCAATGGGCCGCGTGGTGCCCGGTTGGCGTGGTGCATGGTCATTCCCTGCAAGCGTGGAGTGGCGGAGCTGGCAGGCGGATGGCGGGCTGTCCGGGATGGTTGGCATCAGATGAAAATTTTTGGTTGTTGACGAGTTCATTCCGGCACGGCTGACAGGCGTGTTCCGGCTTTTTGCCTGGCACTGCTGCGCCGTTTGCGTGCCCAGATCACGATGCCGGTGACGGAAAGCATGGCCACTGCCGCGCCCATGCAGGACACCAGGATGCGCCCCGGCAGGCCGAGAATGCGGCCGGAATGCAGCGGAAACTGTGCCTGCAGGAAAAGATCGCCGGCGGAGCCGCTGCCGGGAATCTCGTTGCCGG
>JASLCO010000057.1 GCA_030146505.1 Moraxellaceae bacterium | reverse complement strand
AGATCGTCATAAATGATCAGGGCGTCTTCGCCGCGATCACGGAAGTATTCGCCCATGGTGCAACCGGCATAGGGAGCCAGGAACTGCAGTGCAGGAGATTCGGAAGCAGAGGCAGCCACCACGATGGTGTAAGCCAGCGCGCCGGTTTCTTCGAGCTTGCGCACGACGTTGGCGATGGTGGACTGCTTCTGGCCCACAGCAACGTACACGCACTTAATGCCGGAATTCTTCTGCGCGATGATGGCATCGACAGCGAGAGCGGTCTTGCCGGTCTGACGGTCACCGATGATCAGCTCACGCTGGCCACGGCCGACGGGGATCATGGCGTCGACGGACTTGTAACCGGTCTGCACCGGCTGGTCCACGGACTTACGCCAGATCACGCCGGGAGCCACCTTTTCCACAGCGTCGGTAGCCTTGGCATTCACCGGGCCCTTGCCGTCAATGGGGTTGCCCAGCGTGTCAACGACGCGGCCCAGCAGCTCGGGGCCAACCGGCACTTCAAGAATACGGCCAGTGCTGCGAGCCTTGGCGCCTTCCTGCAGGCTGAGATAGTTACCGAGCACCACGGCGCCAACGGAATCCTGCTCGAGGTTGAGGGCCAGACCGAAGAGGCCGCCGTCAAACTCGATCATTTCGCCGTACATCACATCGGCCAGGCCGTGGATGCGCACGATACCGTCAGACACGCTGACGATGGTGCCTTCGTTGCGCGCTTCAGCGGATGCTTTCAGATCCGTGATGCGGCTCTTGATCAGTTCACTGATCTCGGAGGGATTCAGGTGCTGAGACATGATGCTCGTTTCCTCAAATCAAGAATTCAGGGTGACGCCAAGCTTGTTCAGCTTGCCGCGCACGGAGGCGTCGATGACCAGATCGCCGGAACGGATGACGACGCCACCAATGAGCGAACGATCCACGGTCACTTCATCAATCGCGATTTTGCGGCCGAGCTTCTGGCCGAGCCTGGTGGCCAGCGCATCGCGCTGTGCGGCATCCAGCTCGAATGCGGACGTGACGACCACATCGGCAGACTGCTCGAGCTCGGCCTTGTAGGCCTCAAACAGCTCGGCAATTGCAGGCAGTGCCTCGATACGCTTGTTGCTCACGATTTCAGTGACGAAATTGCGGGCATCGCCATCCAGCTTGTCACCAGCCGCCTTCAGGAAGGCCTCGGCCTGCTGTTCGGCAGTCAGTGTCGGACGTGCGAGATAGGCGGCAAAATCCGTATCCGCAGCCAGCGCTGCCGCGAGAGACAGTTGTGCGGACCAATCGGCCAGTTTGCCTTTCTCGCGGGCAAATTCAAACGCTGCCTTGGCATAGGGCCGCGCTACAGTGGTCAGTTCTGCCATGTCAGTGCGCCTTCCGGATTAAAGCTCAGCAGCCAGCTTGTCGAGAATGCCGGCATGGGCCTTGGCATCCACCTGCGCTTCGAGAATCTTCTCGGCACCGGCAACGGCAAGGGCAGCAACCTGCGCACGCAGAGCGTCGCGGGCAGTGGCAATTTCCTGTTCGATCTGGGCACGGGCCAAAGCAATCTGGCGCTCGCCTTCAACAGCGGCAGTCGCTTTCGCTTCTTCCACCATCTGGTTGGCGCGCTTGTTGGCCTGGTCGATCAGTGCAGCAGCCTGGGCCTTGGCAGCCTTCAGCTCTTCACCAACCTGCGCGTGGGCGCTTTCCAGGTCACGCTGTGCCTTGTCGGCGGCGTTCAGGCCATCGGCAATCTTCTTCTGACGTTCTGCCAGGGCAGCCGTTACCGGCGGCCACACGAACTTCATGCAGAACCAGACGAAGACCGCAAACGCAATGGCTTGCCCGATCAGGGTTGCATTGATGTTCACGCTATCACCTCATTCATTTTTCCGGCTGCCGGATTGCAGCCGGAAACAATTCGCTTAAAGCCGAATTACTTGATGAACGGGTTGGCGAACAGCAGGAGCATGGCGATACCGACACCGATCATGGGCACGGCGTCGAGCAGACCAGCAACGATGAACATCTTCACCTGGAGCTGCGGGCCCAGTTCCGGCTGACGGGCAACCCCGTCCAGGAACTTGCCGCCCAGCAGGGCGAAGCCAACGGCAGTACCGAGAGCGCCGAGACCGATCAGCAGGGCAACGGCCAGCAGGTTCATACCGGTGATGTAATCCATCTTTGAATCCTCTTACTTGGGGTTAAAGGTTGAAAAACCGTACAGCAAAAACAAATCAGTGATCGTGGCTTTCCGAGGCCATGCTCAGATACACGATGGTCAGCATCATGAACACGAAGGCCTGCAGGGTGATGACCAGGATATGGAAAATCGCCCAGATGATTTGCAGGCCGCCGCCCAGCACGCCGAGGGCCAGGCCACCGGTGAACATGAGCGCGATCAGGATGAAGATGAGTTCGCCGGCATACATGTTGCCGAACAGTCGAAGGCCAAGAGAAATCGGCTTGGTGATGAGGCCGATGCCTTCGAGAATGAAGTTGAACGGAATCAGCGCCCAGTGATTGAAGGGGTTGAGCGTGAGTTCCTTGGTGAAGCCGCCCACGCCCTTCATCTTGATGCTGTAGAACAGGATCAGGAAGAACACGGAGAAGCTCATGCCGAGAGTGGCGTTGGGATCAGTAGAGGGCACAACCTTCATGAAGACATGATGCGGGTCCATGCCGAAGAAAGTAGAGCCTATCCAGGCAGACGCCGAGGGCAGGAAGTCCACAGGGATCAAATCCATGAAGTTCATCAGGAAGATCCAGGTGAAGATGGTCAGCGCGAGCGGAGCAATCAGCGCAGATTTGCCGTGATAGGTATCACGCACATTGCCATCCACGAACTCGATGATCACTTCCACGAAGTTCTGCAGCTTGCCGGGCACGCCGCTGGTAGCAGCGCGGGCAGCCAGCCAGAACAGGAAGCAGAAGATCATGCCCAGGCCGACAGACCAGCCCAGCGTGTCCACGTGGACAGCCTTGAAGCCCATGGCCTTGGCTTCCGCCGCAGTGTGAGCCAGGGTCCAGGTGGATTCAGTGAGGACTTCCTCACCGTGCTCGCCATGACGCACATAGCCCGCGGGCAGCTCGCCATAGGTCAGATTGGTCAGATGGTGCTTGATGTACTCGGTGGAATTGCCAGCCATGTTTTCAGCAGCTCACTGTTTTT
>JASLCO010000024.1 GCA_030146505.1 Moraxellaceae bacterium | reverse complement strand
GGCGTGCGCTGAAGGCGCTCTGCAGTGCACGCCAGATTTCCACCATCTACGGCAGTGCCAACCAGTATCAGGTCATCCTGGAACTGCTGCCGGCCTTCCAGGCCGATCCGGCAAAACTGTCACGGCTTTACGTGGCGTCCAGCAGCGGCAGTCTGGTGCCGCTGGATGCCGTCACCACCATGGCGCGCAAATCGCAATCGCTCACCATCAACCACAGCGGCCAACTTGCCTCGGTGACGATTTCCTTCAACCTGCAGTCGGGGCTTTCGCTGGGCACCGCCGTAGATCGCCTGCGTGCGGCGGAAAAAGAACTCAATATTCCCGCCACGCTCACCACCGGCCTGCAGGGCACCGCCCAGGCCTTTGAAAAATCCTTTGCCGGCATGGGCTGGCTGCTGCTGATTGCCGTGCTGGTGGTCTATCTCGTGCTGGGCATTCTTTACGAAAGCTTCATCCACCCGCTCACCATCCTGTCCGGCCTGCCTTCGGCGGGCCTGGGTGCGCTGCTCACATTGCTGATCTTTGGCTCGCCACTCAGTCTTTACGCTTTTGTCGGCGTCATCATGCTGGTGGGCATCGTGAAGAAAAACGCCATCATGATGATCGACTTCGCGCTGGAGCGGCAACGCCACGGCGTGGCACCCTTCGATGCCATACGCGAGGCCTGCCTCATCCGTTTCCGCCCCATCATGATGACCACCATGGCGGCATTGGCCGGCACACTGCCGATTGCACTGGCCATAGGCGCCGGTGGTGAAGTGCGACAGCCGCTGGGTTTTGCCGTAGTCGGCGGCCTCATGGTGTCGCAATGGCTCACGCTGTATCTCACACCAGTGATTTATCTCTGGCTGGACCAGTTCTCGCCGCGCGGAAAAACCGCCGAGGCCGCCAGCTACTGAGAACGCAATCGGGAGAACATCAATGCTGGAACTTTCCGTTCCCTGGTGGGAACTCGTGCTGCGGGCCGTGGTGGTCTACGCCTTCCTGCTGGTGCTGCTGCGCCTGACCGGCAAACGCCAGATCGGCCAGCTCTCGCCCTTCGACCTCGTGCTGCTGCTCATCCTTTCCAATGCCGTGCAGAACTCCATGAATGCCGGCGACAATTCACTTGTCGGCGGCCTTATTTCCGCCACCGTGCTCATCCTGCTCAATTACGGCCTGGGCCAGGTCACCTTCCACAACCGCACGCTGGAGAAAATCATAGAAGGCCGCCCGCAACTGCTCATCCACAACGGCCAGCTTTACGAAGACGTGATGGCAAAAAACCAGCTGACCCGGCAGGAGCTGGAAACCGCCCTGCGCGCCCATGACTGCACGGCGGTGGACGAGGTGAAGCTAGCCGTGCTGGAAGAAAACGGCAGCATCAGCGTCATCGCACGTCACCATTGAAAGATGCAACCCTCGTGCACCCGGTTTTCACCATAGGCCACTCCAACCAGACGCTGGAACACTTCATTGCGCTGCTGCAGGAACATGGCATCACGGCCCTGGCCGACATCCGTTCAAAACCTTACAGCAGATATGTCCCGCATTTTTCCCGCGATGCCCTGAAAGCCGGTGTGGAAGCCGCCGGCATTGCCTATGTCTTTCTCGGCAATGAGCTCGGCGCACGGCCCGATGACCCCGGCTGCTATATCGATGGCAAGGTGAATTACGAAAAGCTGGCGCAGCGCCCGGCCTTTGCTGAAGGCATAGGTCGGCTACAGGAAGGCCGGCAGAAATTCCGCATCAGCCTCATGTGTGCCGAGAAAGACCCGGTCAACTGCCATCGCGCCCATCTCGTCGCCTCTGCGCTGTCGCAGCAAGGCGTGGCCGTGCTACATATCCACGCCGACGGCCATCTGGAAAGCCATGCCGAGCTGCTGCAACGGCAGGCACCGGACAAGGACGACGGCAGCCACAGGGAACCGGACCTCTTCCGGTAATCACTCAATCCGGAAGAGCTTCATGACTGACTCCACGCAGCAGGCCGCACAGCGCATCATTGCCATGATGCAGCAGACTTACAGCAGCCCTTACACCTATCGTGACGTCAAGGAAGCCGACTTCCGCCATCTGGACCTCAAGGCCTACCAGAAATTCCAGAACCTGCATGAGTCGCTGGGCTATCGCCTTCTGCGCGATGTGGAGATTGCCGAAATATCGGATTCGCCAACGACGCTGATTGCGCGCACCTTCATACGCACCATGGTTTCCGCCGATGGCGCCATCATTGCCGACTACTACCAGGTCAAACCGCGCATGGACCGGCTGCTGCGCATGACAGGTCGCGGCCTCATGAATGGCCGCTGGCTGGACACGCCCCGCTTCTTCTTGAAGACGCTGAAAACCAAACACTGCGTGGGCTATGAAAGCGAATTCGATAATGGCGAGTTCGTCGGTACCAGCAATGCCGAAGACGCGGCGATGATTTCACTGCCGCCCAGCATACACAGCGAATTCCATCCCTACGGCACGGCAACAGCCGTTCTTGCACTGCAACAGAAAAAGCAGCTGGCTTCCTATCTTGCCAGCCATGCAGGCACAGGCATACGCCCGGTCAGGAGCGTCGACGAGCTGATGGCCATGCAGGCCCGTTTGAAGCAGCTGAAAGACGCGCACCGCACTGCCGTCAACTGGGTGACGCAGGGCGAGCTGGAGAAAATGGCACCGGGCAATCCGCAGCTGGCGGAGGCCGTCTATGCCGAAGTACAGCGGCAGTTACAGGCCGGAAGCTAAAGTCTTTCAAGCCTTGAAGGTCTTCACGCCCTCGGCCGTGCCCAGCAGCAGCACATCAGCCGGACGCAGGGCAAAGAGGCCGTTGGTGACCACGCCCACGATATTGTTGATGCGCTCTTCGACCTGGCGCGGCACGGAAATATCCAGATTCCACACATCCAGAATCACATTGCCGTTATCGGTCAGCGTGCCTTCGCGATAGACCGGGCTGCCGCCCAGCCTGACGATTTCTCGCGCCACATAGGAGCGCGCCATGGGAATCACTTCCACCGGCAGCGGGAAGGTCCCGAGGCGATCCACTTTCTTGCTGCCATCACAGATGCAGACGAACTTCTTCGAGACGGCTGCCACGATCTTTTCGCGTGTCAGTGCCGCGCCACCGCCCTTGATCATTTCCAGCGCGGCATTGATCTCGTCGGCGCCATCCACATAGACGCTGATGCTGCCCACGGTATTGAGGTCCAGCACCTCGATGCCGATTTTCTCCAGACGCTCGGCCGTGGCCTTGGAGCTGGCTACCGCGCCGGGAATATCGTCACGTATAGGCGCCAGTGCATCGATAAAGAAATTGGCGGTGGAGCCGGTGCCCACGCCCAGGATTTCGCCGCGCTCCACATAAGCCAGGGCAGCCTCGGCAACGGCTTTCTTGAGGGCGTTCTGGTCCATGCTGGTCTCCGGTGTGAACTGGGGTTGCGGCAAAGCGCGGATTATATAGAGCCCGCCCATGCCGTAGGAGCGGCTTCAGCCGCGAACCAGC
>JASLCO010000111.1 GCA_030146505.1 Moraxellaceae bacterium | reverse complement strand
GCCGTCCATCTTCAAACCCATGACCCCTGACTTCATCGTGGGCAAGATTGTCGAGGCGGTGGCAGCCAAGGAGGCTTTCGTGAAAGAACCCTTCGTAGTCAAGACCACCGACTGGCTGCGTGCTGCCCTGCCGCTGCGCCTGCAAGTCAAGGCCGCCCAGTTGCTGGGCCTTTCCGACAGCATGAGGCACTGGAAAGGGCGTGCTGCCGACTGAAAACCTGCTGGAATGGACTCCGCCTCCGACCCGTATATTCCCGAGATATCCAGCATGAGCACCAGCTACAAAACTGCCAGTCCCATCCTGCCCACCCGCCGCGATGTGCGCTTCAAGCTGCCCGCCGAGCGCATAAGTGACTGGCATTACGAGGCCGGCCCGGTCTTCACGGCCTTCCTCAATACTTTTTCCATTGTTCTGCCTGTGGGTGAGCGCTTCTTCATAGACAGCGTGCGTGCCTATCGCGACCAGATCACGGACCCCGAGCTGAAAAAAGCCGTCACGGCTTTTATCGGCCAGGAGGCCATGCACGGCCGCGAGCATGAGGACTATAACGACGCCCTGTTTGCACGTGCGCCCATTGCGCCCAAGTTCGAAATCTTCGTCTTCAAGCTGCTTTCCGGTATCACCAGGCATCTGCCCAAGTCTTTTGGTCTTAGCGGTACGATTGCGCTGGAACACTTCACTGCTCTGTTGGCGGACAGCGTGCTGCGCGAGTCGCGCATATCCAGCGGCGCCGAGCCGCATTACGCCGCCATCTGGCGCTGGCATGCCCTGGAAGAAACCGAGCACAAGGCGGTGGCTTTCGATGTCTGGAATGCCGTGATGGGCAAGGGTGCGAAATCCTATACCTTGCGCTGTCTCGGTCTGGCCATTGCCACCGTGGTGTTCTGGGGCCTGGTGATTCCGGTCTTTCTGGAAGTGTTGCGTGAAGAGGGCAAGCTGTCCGATGTGAAGGGCTGGCAGAAATTCTTCCGCTACACCATGGGCGATATCGGCCTGCTGCGCATACAGCTGCGCAATTACGCCGATTATTTCCGTCCTGGCTTCCATCCCTGGGATCACGACAATCGTGATTTCCTGCTGCAGATTGATGCCTTTCTTGAAGAGCAGCAGCGGCTGGCCGCCTGAGCCTAGGCGCGACTGACCACAATGTGCTGTACTCAAGGGCCCCAAGGGGCCCTTTTCATTTCCCGGGCCCTGTTGTTTCTCGCCGGGAGCCTCGCATGAGCAGCACAAAAGCCGTCCGCATTGAAAAAGACGCCCTGGGTCCGGTTGAAGTGCCGGCTGAACATCTCTGGGGCGCACAGACGCAACGCTCCCTGCATTTTTTTCCCATAGGCGTGAGCCGTTTCCGCTGGGAGCGGCCGGTGATACGGGCTTTCGGCATCCTCAAGAAATGCGCGGCCCTGGCCAATGGCGAGCTGGGTGAATTGCCGGACGAAAAAGTGAAGCTCATTGTGGCGGCCGCACAGGAAGTCATAGACGGAAAATGGGACGCGGAATTTCCACTGGTGGTATTCCAGACCGGGTCCGGTACGCAGAGCAATATGAATGCGAACGAGGTCATCGCCAATCGCGCCATTCAAATGGCCGGTGGCGAGATTGGTTCGAAGAAGCCGATACATCCCAATGACGATGTAAACCGCGGCCAGTCTTCCAATGATGCTTTCCCCGCTGTCATGCATATTGCCACTGCCATGCTGCTGGCCGAGGCCCTGATTCCGTCAGTCAGTCGTCTGCGCGATACCCTGGCAAGGAAATCAAAAGAATTTTCCGGCGTGGTGATGGTGGGGCGCACGCATCTGCAGGACGCTACGCCGGTGACCCTGGGTCAGGTGATGTCAGGCTGGGTGGCGCAGCTGGAGCTTTGCCTGGCGGGTGTCCATCGCGTGCTGCCCGATGTCTGCGAACTGGCTACCGGGGGAACGGCTGTAGGAACCGGTCTTAATGCGCATCCGAAATTCGGTGAGAAAATTGCCGATAAGGTATCGCACTGCACTGGCCATCTTTTTGTATCGGCACCCAACAAGTTTGCCGCGCTTTCCGCGCATGACGGCATGGTGAATGTGAGCGCTGCCCTGCGCACTCTTGCTGGTGCGCTCATGAAGATTGCCAATGATGTGCGCTGGTATGCCAGCGGCCCGCGCGCAGGCATAGGCGAAATCACCATTCCGGAAAACGAGCCGGGCTCGTCCATCATGCCGGGCAAGATCAATCCCACCCAGTGTGAGGCCCTGACCATGGTGGCGGTGCAGGTCTTCGGTAACGATCACGCCGTTGCCTTTGCCGGCTCGCAGGGGAATTTCCAGCTCAATGTCTTCAAGCCGGTGATGCTGCATAACGTGCTGGAATCCATACGCCTGCTCAGCGATGCCTGCTGCGCCTTCAACGAATATTGCGCCAAGGGCATAGAGCCGAACCATGCCGTTCTGAAAAACCACCTTGATCATTCCCTGATGCTGGTGACGGCGCTGAATCCGCATATCGGCTATGAGAAATCGGCGGAAATAGCGCTCAAGGCCTATCACGAGAACACTTCGCTGAAGGTGGCGGCGCTGGCGCTGGGCTATGTGAGTGAAACGGATTTTGATGCCTGGGTGAGGCCGGAAGACATGCTGGGGCCTGTCAGGGCGTGAAACGTGAGCTCGCCTTCGGCATCGGGTGAATCGTGAGTGCGCCTGCGGCTCGTGAAAAGCAAAAGCGAAAAAGCGTTCGCGGCTAAAGCCGCTCCTACGGGCATACGCCGGTCTCCGTTGGAGCGGCTGTAGCCGCGAACGCTTTTTGGCTTTTGCTGTTCACGAGCCGCAGGCGCACTCACGAGTCACCCGGTGCCGAAGGCGAGCTCA
>JASLCO010000042.1 GCA_030146505.1 Moraxellaceae bacterium | reverse complement strand
TCTTTTTCAAAACCGGGGCGGCAATAGATCAGGAGGGCATGTGCATTCATGGCGGGTGCTTTGTGGAAAGGTGGCAGGGTGGACAGGGAAAAAGGATTGCCGGCCTGGATTCCCGGGTTCTTTTGAGTCGTCGTTCCGGCCTTCACCGGGATGACAGTGGTCCTGCGCCACCCATCCATGAACCCCAAAGAAAAAGCCCGCCGAAGCGGGCCTGCGGTGACGGGCGGGCCGTCAGTCGCGAAAGCCGTAATCCTCATGCAGCGTACCTTTGTCGGTGGGCTGCTTGGTGGCGTAGTCGCGCGGGGGTTCCACGGTGTAGTGGTCATCCACCAGCGCGCCCTGCAGCGTGTTGCCACGCGGCGCATCCAGCTTTTCAAAGGCATTGGCAGGGTTGCTGCTGCCGTGGCGGCGATTGTCGGCACACAGGCTTTCGGCCCCCTGGCGCAGATGCTCGTGTACTTCGCGATAGCTGTTGCTGAGGTTGTTCACCAGTTGCGCCGTGCTGACAAAATGCTGGGTGACGGCATCCTGATAGTGATCGTATTTGCCCTGCAGGGCGTGCAGATGTTCTTCCAGCTCGCGCACGCGGTTGTCCGGATTGCGCGCCTTGGCCAGCGCGTAACCGGCAAATCCGCCGATCACCAGGGTGACGATATACAGCAGCCAGCTCATGTCGTTCTCCTTGCAAGGTTCCGCTCTTTGGCCTGCGAACATTTCCTCAAGCAGGCGTTAGTCTATAGCATCCCGCCGTCACGCCAACCGGTCTTTGTCATCCGCCTGCTGCCAGCAGCGGCAGCGCAGGAGGTATTTCCATGACGCAGCTTGCCGAGCAAACGCTTTTCATCGCAGGTCCTGCCGGACAACTGGAAGCGATCTGGTCGCCAACGCACAGCAATACGACAAAAGCTGCCGTCATCTGCCATCCCCATCCCCTGCATGGCGGCAACATGGGCAACAAGGTGGTGACGACGCTGGCGCGCACCTGGCGCGATGCCGGCGTGTCCACCCTGCGTTTCAATTTCCGTGGCACCGGTGCCAGCGGCGGCGTGCATGACCATGGTGTGGGCGAAGTTGACGACCTGCTTGCCGTGTTGCACTGGCTGCAGCGGGAAGGCGTCGACCATGTTGATCTCGCGGGTTTTTCCTTCGGTTCCTGGATAGCTGCCAGCGCCGTGGCACGTCTGCCGGCCGGGCTGCTGCTGGGCCGGCTGGTGCTGGTGGCACCGCCAGTGCAATACGAAGGTTATGACGCCCTGCAGCCACCCCCCGGCACCCTGGTCTTCCAGGGTGACGAGGACGAGGTGGTGGAGCCGGCAGCAGTCCATGCCTGGGTGGCCAGCCGCCGGCAGGTGCCGGAACTGGTGCGCTTTGCCGGCGCAGGTCATTTCTTCCATGGCCGCCTGACGGAGCTCAAGACCCGATTGCAGCAGCGTTTGTCGGCCTGAGCCGGTGACCCGGCCGCTTTGCAGGCCACGGGGCAGGCCTTAAACTGCCGGCCCCGCTGACTCCTTCGCTGTTGTCCAGAAATCCCTCATGCCACTCAGCCGCTACCAGCACGACCTGCGTCGTCCCGATTTCCACCACGATGAAGCCCAGGCCACTGCCGTGCGCCACCTGCAAAGGGTGAAGGACGAACTGGTGGAGCGCTACGAGGCCGCACGTGATGCCCGTGGTCTTGGTCGCCTGAAAATACAGAAGCAGCAGCGCGAGCCGGTGAAAGGGCTTTACATGTGGGGCGGGGTAGGGCGCGGCAAGACCTACCTCATGGACATCTTCTTCGAGTCGCTGCCGTTTCGCCGCAAGCTGCGCATCCATTTTCACCGTTTCATGCAGCGCGTGCACAAGGAGCTGAATTCGCTCAAGGGCACGCGCGATCCTCTGGAGATCGTGGCTGACCGCCTGCATGAAGAAGCCGTGGTGATCTGCTTCGATGAATTCTTCGTCACCGACATCACCGATGCCATGCTCTTGGGCGGCCTGTTTGAAAAGCTGTTTGCGCGCGGCGTCACACTGGTGGCCACCAGCAATATCGTGCCCGACCGCCTGTATGAAAACGGCCTGCAGCGCGAACGCTTCCTGCCAGCGATTGCTCTGGTGAAGAGATACTGCGAAGTGCTGAACGTGGATGCTGGCACCGATTACCGCCTGCGCGTGCTGGAAAAGGCCGATCTCTACCACACGCCGCTCGGGCCGCAGGCCGACGCTGCCCTGCGCCGGGCTTTCGCGGCACTCACGGGCGGAGTGAGCAAGGGCGAAGGCGACATCGTCGTCAACGAGCGCAAGCTGCATGTGCTTGACCGCAACGATGACGTGCTCTGGGCCACCTTCAGTGAACTGTGCGAAATGCCGCGCTCGGCGGCGGATTACATAGAAATTGCCCGTGAATACCATGCCGTGATTGTTTCCGGCATTCCGGTGATGGATGCGCGCAGTGACAATGCCGTGCGCCGCTTCATCAATCTGGTGGATGAATTCTACGACCGGCATGTGAAGCTGATCGTTTCCGCCGAAACGGATATTGCCGGCTTCTACGAAGGCGGCCGCCTCAATTTTGAAATCGAGCGCACGAAATCACGCCTGCTGGAAATGCAGTCCAAGGAATACCTGGCCCGGGAGCACCTGCCCTGAGGCTTGAATGAATCTGTAGCAAAAACGAAAAAACCAGCCCAACCCGAACGGAGACCACGGCCATGATTCCACGCAGCATTTTCAATTCCGACCACGAAGCTTTCCGCGACATGGTGGTGAAGTTCCTCGAGAAGGAGGCCGTGCCTTTCCATGCACAGTGGGAAGAGGACGGTCAGATTGCCCGTGAACTCTGGAACAAGGCCGGCGAACAGGGCCTGCTCTGCCCCTGCCTGCCGGAAGAGTTCGGCGGCGTGGGTGCCGACTACCTCTATTCCGCCATCGTGATGGAAGAGATTTCCCGCCTTGGCCTCACCGGTATCGGTTTCGGCCTGCACACTGATATCGTCGCGCCTTATATCGAGCACTATGGCAGTGCCGAGATGAAGCAGAACTACCTGCCGAAAATGGTCACGGGCGAACTCGTGGGTGCCATCGCCATGACCGAGCCGGGTGCCGGCTCCGATCTGCAGGGTGTGCGTACTACTGCCGTGCGTGATGGCGACCACTACATCATCAATGGTTCCAAGACCTTCATCACCAACGGCCAGCATGCCGACATCGTCATCGTGGTTGCCAAGACCGACCCTGCTGCCGGTGCCAAGGGCACGTCGCTGATCATTGTCGAGGCCGGTACACCGGGCTTCACCAAGGGCCGTAACCTGCACAAGGTGGGCATGAAGGCGCAGGACACCTCCGAGCTTTTCTTCCAGGACGTGCGTGTGCCGGTGAGCAATTGCCTGGGTGAAGAAAACAAGGGTTTCATTTATCTGATGCAGGAACTGCCGCAGGAACGCCTGGGTATTGCCGTGAACGGTATCGCCATGGCGGAAGGCGCACTCAAGCTCACCATCGATTACGTGAAAGAGCGCAAGGCCTTCGGCAAGCACATCTCCGATTTCCAGAACACCCAGTTCAAGCTCGCCGAGCTGCACTCCAAGGTGTTGCAGGGCCGCGTTTTCGTGGACCGCTGCCTGGAGTTGCACATGAACAGGAAGCTGGATGTGCCGACGGCCGCCGCCGCCAAATACCTCATCACCGATCTGCAGAACGAGATCATCGACGAGTGCGTGCAACTCTTTGGTGGTTACGGCTATATGTGGGAATACCCCATCGCCCGCATGTGGGCCGATGCGCGCGTGCAGCGTATCTACGGCGGAACCAATGAAATCATGAAGACAGTGATTTCCCGCGCCGTGCTGGCCTGATAACGGCCTCCATAAAAAAGCCGGCTGATGCCGGCTTTTTTATTGCTGATTATGTAGGTGTGAATTCATTCGCACCTACTGCCTCACTTCCTCACGGCGAAGGATTCGGGTGCTGTACGTGAATGGCTTCTATGTCTTTCAGCAGCTCGTCGCTGAGCTCAACGCCGACGGAGCCCATATTTTCTTCCAGCTGGGCAAGCGATGTGGCGCCGATGATGTTGCTGGTGACGAAGGGCTGGCGGTTGATGAAGGCGAGGGCCATTTGTGCGGGTGAAAGGCCGTGCTTACGGGCGAGGGCGACATAGGCGGTGACTGCTGCTTCTGCCTGTGGGCTCAGGTAGCGTGAGAAGCGTTTGAAGAGCGTGATGCGGGCACCTTCCGGCCACTGGCCGTTCAGGTATTTGCCGGTGAGCACGCCGAAGGCCAGTGGTGAATAGGCGAGCAGGCCGGCGTCTTCACGATGCGAGACTTCGGCAAGACCGATTTCATAGCTGCGGTTCAGCAGGTTGTAGGGATTCTGGATGCTGACCGCGCGCGGCAGGCCGTGTTGCTCGGCCAGCTGCAGGAATTTCATGGCACCCCAGGGCGTTTCATTGGACAGGCCGATATGGCGCACCTTGCCGGTTTTCACGAGATCGCCCAGCGCCTCCAGCGTTTCCAGGATGGGTACGCTGTCGCTGTCGTCCACGGCCTGGTAGCCGAGCTTGCCGAAGTAGTTGGTCTGGCGGTCTGGCCAGTGCAACTGGTAGAGGTCCAGGTGATCGGTCTGCAGGCGGCGCAGGGAGTTGTTGATGGCTTCCTCTATATGGGCACGGGAGAGGCGGGGGTTGCCGCGTACATGAGGCATGCTGTCGGAACGGCCGGTAACCTTGGAGGCCAGCACGATTTTCTGGCGCATGCCGGGGCGGGCGCGGAACCAGTGCCCGATGATGGTTTCCGTGGTGCCGTAGCTTTTGGCGGTGGGCGGTACGGCGTACATTTCGGCAGTGTCGAAGAAATTGATGCCGGCTTCGACGGCCGCGTCCATCTGGGCAAAGCCTTCTTCCTGCGTGTTCTGCTCACCCCAGGTCATGGTGCCCAGGCAAAGCTGGCTGACCATGATGCCGCTGCGGCCGAGTGGACGTTGTTGCATGGCGATACTCCCCGGATTTCCTGAAAAACCTTTGCAAATCAAGGCTCGGAGCATAGGCGCAGGGCTCGTTTGAATGCCATGCCGGTGCCGGGATTTCTGTGTTGGGAAGTTGTTGTCAAAGCGGGGGCACTTGGGTAAGATGCGCGTCCTCTTTGACGGGGCTCCCGTCGACTGCCCTTTTGAAACAGGCGTTAATGCGATGAAGACTTTCAGTGCCAAGCCGGAAACGGTGAAGCGTGACTGGTTTGTGGTCGATGCCAATGGCAAGACCCTTGGCCGTTTGGCCACCGAACTGGCCAGCCGTCTGCGCGGCAAGCACAAGCCGGAATACACACCTCATGTCGATACCGGTGACTACATTGTCGTCATCAATGCCGACAAGATCGCGGTCACGGGCAACAAGGCCCAGGCCAAGATGTACTATCACCACACCGGTTTCCCGGGTGGTCTGAAGAGTACCAATTTCGAAAAGCTGATCGCGGCCAAGCCCGAAAAGCCCCTTGAGATTGCCGTGAAGGGCATGCTGCCCAAGGGCCCGCTGGGCCGCGCCATGCTCGCCAAGCTGAAGGTTTATGGTGGTGCCGAGCACCCCCATGCCGCACAGCAGCCGCAAGAACTGAAGATCTGAGCCGGAAGCCATGACAGCACAAACCAACTACGGTACTGGTCGTCGCAAGACGGCAACCGCCCGCGTTTTCCTGAGCGCCGGCACTGGCAAGATCACCATCAATGATCGTTCCATCGACACCTACTTCGGCCGCGAAACTGCCCGCATGATTGTGCGTCAGCCGCTGGAACTGGTGGAACTGCTGGAAAAGTTTGACGTGAATGTCACCGTCGCCGGTGGCGGTATCGGCGGTCAGGCCGGTGCCATCCGTCATGGCATTACCCGCGCCCTGATCGAATACAGCGAAGACCTCAAGTCGCCGCTGCGTAAAGCCGGCTTCGTGACTCGCGATGCCCGTGAAGTCGAGCGCAAGAAGCTCGGTCTGCGCAAGGCACGCAAGCGTCCGCAGTACTCCAAGCGTTAATCTGTCTCTGGCATGGCGCGTCATCCGGCGCGCCGTGTTCTGCAGATGGTTCGAATGTTGGGGAATCGTCTAACGGTAGGACTACGGACTCTGACTCCGTCTGTCTAGGTTCAAATCCTAGTTC
>JASLCO010000360.1 GCA_030146505.1 Moraxellaceae bacterium | reverse complement strand
ATAGCACCAGCCGGCCGGACGCTCATTGGCATCCTGCGTCGCATCCAGCCAGCGCACATCACACATGGTGCGATGCACCACGAAACCGAAATCTTCCATGGTGCGACCCTGGCCACGCAGATCCGCTAGCTTTTCCTGCACCCAGGCGGTGATGCGGCGATTACGCGCAATCTGGGCAGCACGGAATTGCTGCACGAAGGCTTCGGTATAGGCAGGCTGGTTGGGGCAATCCTCACTGTAGATATCCAGTTCGAGATTGCGCTTTTCCGGATCGGCTTCATCAATCACGGAAGGGTCCAGCCATTCCGTCATGGTACCGGCGCGAGAGATATGGGCGGCCAGCAGCATGATGCCGTCAGCCGGAATCAGTTTCTTGGCAGCGAGATCATAGGGGTCACCGGCCGGCGTGTGCGTGATGGACGGTTTTTCCGCCTGTGCCTGATAAAACACGGAGAGCGAGCCACCACCGGACCAGCCGGCCAGCACCACTTTTTCATAACCCAGACGCTCTTTGGCATCACGGATACAGGCGCCCAAATCAGCCGCCACTTTTTCCATGATGAGACCGTAGTCGGCACCGCGATAACGCGAGCCGCAATAAATGACGTGATGACCGGCCTTGGCCAGCGCACTCACCATGGGCAGGTAAGCGCCGCCGCCGATGGGATGCATGAAGACGATGACGGTCTTCGAGGGCTTGTCTTTCGGCTTCAGCAGATGCGACTCCAGCGCCACGAAATCCATGGGGCCGGCATAGGTGTCCTTGAATTCATTCTTCTCGGCATAGCCCACCAGATAGGGAATGCGCTCGTATTCATGCTTGGCCACGGCCAGTGCTCCTTTGAATGTTGTTCTGTATCAATCGGGCTTGTGGTGCGGCTTGATGTCCACCTTCACCTTGGACATATCCACCTTGCCCATGTCTATGCCGCGCATATCCAGCGCCTCGGCACCGAATTTCTGCAATTTGCGTTCACGTGTCTTGGCCGTCCAGCCCTTGAGGATTTCACGGGCGCCTTCGGTTTCATGCGTGCAGATTTCCACGTACTTCTCGGCCTTGATGGTGATTTCCACCTGTATACCGTTGGGGTCGTACATGTAGATGGAATGGATAAAGCCATGGTCGATGGGACCGAAGCAGGGGCGGCCCATCTTGTTGATGTGGCGGCGCCAGGCCTTGAGCTCCTCCAGCGTGTCGCACTCAAAGGCGATGTGCAGGTCGAAGCCATGGCGGGCGATGAAGGTGCTTTCGTTGATGTCGTCATCGGGGGAGTCGAAGAAGGCCACGAAGTTGTTGTCGCCCATCTCGAAGAAGAGGTGCATGTAGTCGATCTTGCGGCCCGAGCCCGGCTCGTCATCGAAGACCATGGCCATGCGCAGGGGAAAGCCCATCACGTCCTCCCAGAACCAGCGCGTCTGCTCGGCATCGCGACAGCGGTAGGCCACGTGGTGGATATGGTGCAGCGGGGTCTTGAGCGTGACATGGGGGCGCTCTGCGGCAGGAGCGGTGGCGGGCGGGTTCATGGCTATCCCTCTTTGCATACATTTCCGGATGGCCGCCATCCTAGCAGCCATGCCATAATGCATACAATCCAGAAAGTCTGGCTGGATTTATCACATCAATCATGGCTACACTCGAGCCCGAACAGCCATATTGTATACAAAAAGAACGAGCGTACTGCATATGATCCAGTTCGAGGTTAGCCGCCCCCTAGCCCTGCCAGCCCGCCAGCTCTGGCCCCTGCTGGGCCGCTTTTCCCGTCTGCCGGACTGGTTTCCGGGGGTAGACGGCTTCCGCTGCGAGGGCGACACCCCCGGCAGCCTGCGCCATATCCGCATCGGCCCCTTCGAGGTCACCCAGGAACTGCTGGAGCAGGACGACACCAGCTTTCGTACCGTTTACCAGGTGACGGCCGGCCCCGGCATCAGCCCGGCCACCGGCTTCATCGTCTGCATCTCGCTGGCTGAAGAAGGAAGCCACAGCCGCGTGCACTGGGAAGCCCGCCTGGCCGCCCTGCCCACCTCAATGCCTGCCGGCAGCGAAGATGCCTTCATCGCCCGCACTCGCAAGAACTACGAACATGCCCTGGACCATCTGGAACAGGTGCTTGCCCGCACCACTCCCGCCTGAGCCCGACCATGGCCGCCCTTTCCCACCTCACCATCCTCGATCTCACCCACATGCTCTCCGGCCCCTATGCCGGCATGCTGCTGGCCGATATGGGCGCACGCACGATCAAGGTGGAGCCGCTGGAAGGCGAAGGCACGCGCAAGCTGCTGGCAGATTCGCCCGACTATTCCATCAACGGCATGGGCGCCTACTTCCTCACGCTGAACCGCAACAAGGAATCCGTCTGCCTGGACCTGAAAAAACCAGAAGGCCTCGCCCTTTTCCACGAACTGGTGAAAAAGGCGGATGTGGTCATCAGCAATTTCTCGCGCGGCGTGCCGCAGCGGCTGGGGATTGATTACGAAGCACTGGCCGCCATCAATCCGCGCATCATCACCTGCTCCATCACCGGCTTTGGTGAAACCGGGCCCGACCCCGACCGGCCCGCTTTCGACCTGGTCGCCCAGGGCATGGGCGGCGGCATGTCCATCACCGGCGAAGAAGGCGGTACGCCCACGCGCGCCGGCATTCCCATCGGTGATCTCGGCGGCGGCCTTTTTGCCACCATCGGCATCCTGTCCGCACTGAATGCACGGGAGGTGAGTGGCGTTGGGCGACATGTGGACATTTCCATGCAGGACTGCCAGCTCTCCCTGCTCAACTACATGGCCACCATGCACCTCATGAGCGGCATCGTGCCGCAGGCGGCCGGCAACGGGCATTTCGTGCACGTGCCCTACAACACCTTCCGCACGCAGACACGCTGGATCATCGTGGCCTGTCTGGGCGACGCCTTCTTTCTCAATCTCGCCGAAATGTTTGACGACGAGCGCCTGCGCAATCCGGAGTTCAGCACCCAGCCCGGACGCTGGGCCAACCGCCACTTCATCAACCAGGTGGT
>JASLCO010000354.1 GCA_030146505.1 Moraxellaceae bacterium | reverse complement strand
TCGTGTTCCAGCACTATGCGCTGTTCCGCCACATGAGCGTGTTCGAGAACGTGGCCTTCGGCCTGCGCGTGCGTCCGCGCAAGGAGCGTCCATCCGAGGCAGACATCCGCAAGAAGGTGAAGACCTTGCTGGAACTGGTGCAGCTGGACTGGCTGGCCGACCGCTATCCCAGCCAGCTTTCCGGTGGCCAGCGCCAGCGCATTGCCCTGGCGCGCGCGCTCGCCGTGGAGCCCCGGCTCCTGCTGCTGGACGAGCCTTTCGGCGCGCTGGATGCCAAGGTGCGCAAGGACCTGCGCCGCTGGCTGCGGCAGTTGCATGACGAAATCCATGTCACCTCGGTCTTTGTCACCCACGACCAGGAAGAAGCGCTGGAAGTGGCCGATCGCATCGTGGTCCTGAACAAGGGACACATCGAGCAGGTGGGCACGCCGGACGAGGTCTACCAGTCGCCGGCCAGCCCCTTCGTTTATGGTTTCCTCGGCAATGTGAATCTTTTCCACGGGCGCGTGGAGGGCGGCTTTGCCGATCTCGGCGGCCTGCGCCTGCCGGCCGGCGACCATGCCGGTGCCGATGGCTCGAAAGCGGTGGCCTATGTGCGCCCGCACGACATCGAAGTCTCGCGTGAGGCCCTCGTCGAAGCTTTGCAGGGCGAGGTGCTGGAAGTGCGTCGCCTGGGTGGGCTCGTGCGTCTGGTGCTGCGCCACGGAGACGAACAGGTGGAGGTGGAACTGTCCCGCGAACGTTATCTGGAGGAGTCTGTGGCAGTGGGTGAAGGAGTCTGGTTCAGGCCCCGCCAGGCCAAGGTTTTTCTCGCGCCGAAAGGGGCCGCCGCCGCCGAAGACTACGCCATCTGACGCTGTACAGGGCATGACCCGCCGCTCATGCGGCAACTTGTAGTGGCTCGTCAGAAAAATACGCTAAGCCCTTGTCGTGACTTGATTCGCGGCAGGGGTTTTTCGTTTTGGCTCATATAGCAGGCCCTGGAAAACTGTGTTAAAACGGGCCGAATCTGCCGCCTTGTCCCCGATTTCCGGCGTGCTGGCGGCACTGCCCGGTTTTTTTCATGCCCCCGCAGGCTCGACAAGGCCTCACAGCGAAAGAAGGCTGCTCCAATGTCTGAAGAGAATTTTGATGGCCTCAAGGTCATGGTGATCGACGATTCCAAGACCATACGCCGCACCGCAGAAACCCTGTTGCAGAAGGCGGGTTGCACGGTCATCACCGCCACCGACGGCTTCGATGCCCTCGCCAAGATTGCCGACACCAATCCCAACATCATCTTCGTCGACATCATGATGCCGCGCCTCGACGGTTATCAGACCTGCGCGCTGATCAAGAACAACTCGGCCTTCAAATCCACGCCGGTGATCATGCTGTCGTCCAAGGACGGCCTGTTCGACAAGGCCAAGGGCCGCATCGTCGGCTCGGACGAATACCTCACCAAGCCTTTCAGCAAGGAAGAGCTGCTGGGGGCGATTCGCCAGCATGTCCAGGTCAAGGCCTGACCAACGTTCTAGCGGGGAAATGATTCATGGCACGCATCCTTGTCGTTGACGACTCACCCACGGAAACCTATCGCTTCCGTGAAATCCTGGAAAAGCACGGCCACCAGGTGCTTGAAGCTCCCAACGGGGCCGACGGCGTGGCCATGGCGCGGGCCGAGCAGCCCGACATCGTGCTCATGGACGTGGTGATGCCTGGTCTCAACGGCTTCCAGGCGACCCGCCAGCTCACCAAGGGCGATGACACGGCGCACATTCCCATCGTCATCGTCACCACCAAAGACCAGGAAACCGACCGCGTCTGGGGCAAGCGCCAGGGCGCGCGCGACTACCTGACCAAGCCGGTGGATGAAACCCTGCTGCTGAAGACCATAGCCAGCCTGGTTCCGGGCAAGTAACCACACGCATCAGGCACTGACATGGCCGCCAAGGGCTTCATCAAACTTCTGGAAATCGCCGAGCGTTCCAAACAGCGCACGCTGGGCCTGCCTGCCGATGGCCAGGCCGTGGAGTACTGGAGCGGCATCGGTTTCACCCTGGACGGCCAGCACTACCTGGCAGCCATGGGTGAGGTAGCGGAAGTGCTGGCCGTGCCGCGCTACACGCATGTTCCCGGCGTCAAGCCGTGGATGAAGGGTATTGCCAACGTGCGTGGCCGCCTGCTGCCCATCATGGACCTGCTGGGCTATTTCAACCGCGCCTCGCGCCTGCAGGAGCACCGCCGCCGCCTCCTCGTCATCGACCAGGGCGACATTTTCAGCGGTCTGGTGGTCGACGATGTGCTGGGCATGCAGCATTTTCCGGTTCAGGACTATTCCGAGCAGGCAGCCACCGTGCCTGCCGAACTGGCGCCCTTCGTGCAGGGCGCTTTCCGGCGTGATGACCGGCACTGGGCAATTTTCAGCCTGAGCCGGCTGGTTGAAGATCCACAGTTTTTGCAGGCCGCCCATTCCTGAGCGGCCGGAAGTTCAAAGTGCCGGCTGCGCCGGCGTGCATACCGAAAAATTACAACAGGGGGCCGTCGGGCTGATGCTATGAATCCGAATCTGCAGACAGCTCGCGACAAGTTCGCGAACATTGATTGGAAGCGCGTCTTCTCCAAGGAAAGTTTCCGTTCTCTGTTCCAGAAGGAATCCTGGGCCGCCTTGTTCTCGGCCTCGTCGCAGGACCAGGTCGACACCAAGCCCTGGTTCATCGGCCTGAGCGCCGCCCTGGCCATGGTGGTCATTGCCTTCCTCATCGTGGGCGTGAAGAGCTACAACGCCACCACCATGATCAAGAACGCGTCCGAGCTGCGCGTGCTGTCGCAGGACATTGCGAAGAATGCCTCGGAAGCCGCCGCCGGTAATGACGATGCCTTCGTGCAGCTGAAAAAGGCGCACGACGAATTCCAGGCCGACTGGGATGCGCTGCGCGGCTCCCTCAGCGAAAGCGAAGCGTCAGTGTCGGCCGTGAAGCAGATATGGGAGCCGTTGTCGGCCAATACCAAGATCGTGCTGGACGGCAAGAAGTCCGTGACCGACCTGCACGAACTGGCCCAGACCCTGACGGAAACCGTGCCTGACCTGCAGGCTGAATAC
The DNA here is from genome assembly GCA_030146505.1 of Moraxellaceae bacterium. Lineage (GTDB taxonomy): Bacteria > Pseudomonadota > Gammaproteobacteria > Pseudomonadales > Moraxellaceae > UBA2031. The sequence continues at coordinate 7,143 of JASLCO010000354.1, read as the reverse complement.
GACATCGTCATCGAAGGCATGCTGCGCACCAAGGCCTCGGCCAGCCAGATCGCCGTCGCCAAGCAGCAGTCGGTGCTGGCCGAACGTATCCTGCGCTCCGTGAACAAGGTGCTGCAGGGTGGTGCCGATGCCGTGACTTCCGCCGACGCTTTCGGCCGCGACGCCGCGCAGTTTGAGCGCGTGCTCAAGGGCATGCTCGACGGCGATGCCGCGCTGGGTGTGCAGCAGGTGACCGATCCTGAAGCCCAGGATGCGCTTTCCGCCATCGCCGACAGCTTCGACAAGTCGGTGAAACAGTCCGCCAACGCCATTCTCGAAACCTCGCCCGAACTCTTCCAGGTGCGTGAGGCTGCCGACAAGATTTTCGCTGCTTCGCAGGGCCTGCTGCAGGCCACCACCCAGCTTTCCATCCACGTGGCTGAAGGCGCCGACACGGCCTTCTTCACCCTCATCGGTATTCTTGCGCTGATCGTTGCCATCGGCTGCGGCATCAAGCTCATTTCCATTCGTGCCAACCAGGACCGCCTCACGGCCGAAGCCGGCCGCAACGTGGAAATGGAGCGCGCCGAACAGATCGAATCGGAAAACCGCCGCAACCAGGACGCCATTCTGCGTCTGCTCGACGAGCTCGGTGACCTCGCCGACGGTGACCTCACCGTGCAGGCGACAGTGACCGAAGACTTCACCGGTGCCATCGCCGACTCCATCAACTACTCCATTGACCAGTTGCGCGGCCTTGTAACCACCATCAACCAGACTGCCGTGCAGGTGTCTGCCGCCGCGCAGGAAACGCAGTCCACCGCCATGCATCTGGCCGAAGCGTCCGAGCACCAGGCGCAGGAAATCGCCGGCGCCTCCGCCGCCGTGAACGAAATGGCGGTCTCCATTGACCAGGTGTCGGCCAACGCCGCCGAATCCGCCGCGGTGGCAGAACGTTCCGTGGCCATCGCCCACAAGGGTGCGGAAGTGGTGCAGAACACCATCTCCGGCATGGATACGATCCGCGAGCAGATCCAGGAAACCTCGAAGCGCATCAAGCGTCTCGGTGAGTCCTCGCAGGAAATCGGTGACATCGTGTCCCTCATCAACGACATCGCCGACCAGACCAACATCCTCGCCCTCAACGCCGCCATCCAGGCCTCCATGGCCGGTGAAGCCGGTCGCGGCTTCGCCGTGGTGGCCGACGAAGTGCAGCGTCTTGCAGAACGTTCCGCTGCCGCTACCAAGCAGATCGAACAGCTGGTGAAGACGATTCAGACCGACACCAACGAAGCCGTGATTTCCATGGAACAGACGACCGCCGAAGTGGTGCGCGGTGCCCGCCTGGCCCAGGACGCCGGTGTGGCGCTGGAAGAAATCGAAACCGTGTCGAGAAACCTCGCCGACCTCATCCAGAACATCTCGAACGCCGCCCGCCAGCAGGCCGCGTCCGCAGGCCATATCTCCAACACCATGAACGTGATTCAGGAAATCACCTCGCAGACCACGGCCGGTACCATCGCCACCGCGCGCTCGATTGGTAATCTCGCCGAAATGGCGAACGAGCTGCGTCAGTCGGTGGCCGGCTTCAAGCTGCCCGAGCACGCCTGATAAGGCCGTCGCCAAGAGGCGAGCATGTACAGGACCGCCGATGTGGCCACCACTGATCGCTGGGGCATCAAGTCGCTTGCGCCCATCTCGGACGAACAGTTCGAGTTGTGGCAGACGCTGATCGAAGCCCGCACAGGCATGACGGTGGGCGCCGCGCGCCGGTCCTTTCTGGAAACCAATCTCGCCATACGCATGCGCGAGATTGGTGTCAGCGACTACGAAACCTACTACGAACAACTCATGGCCGGCCCTGTCGCGGAGCGCGAATGGGCCGTGCTGGTTGATCGCCTGACCGTACAGGAAACCTCCTTCTTCCGGCATGCCAGTTCCTTTGCGCTGGTGCGTGCCCATATTGCCGAGCTGCTGCTGAAGGACCCGGCGCGCAAATCGCTGAACCTTTGGAGCGTGGGCTGCTCGACCGGCGAAGAGCCGTATTCGCTGGCCATGCAGACGGATGCGCAGCTGGCGGACCTCAAGCGCGACCGGATTTATTTCGGTGTCACCGCATCGGACATCAGCCTGCCGACGCTGGCGCGTGCACGCACCGGCATTTATGGCGAGCGCCGCCTGCACAATGTGCCGACGGCGTGGAAGGAAAAATATTTCCAGTCGGTGGTGGGCAAGAAGGAGTGGCAGGTCACCGATGCGCTGAAGAAGCGCATCGCTTTCGTGCAGCTCAACATCATGGAGCTGGACCGCGTGCCGCTGTCGGGCATGGACGTGATTTTCTGCCAGAACGTGCTGATTTATTTCCGCCGTTTCCGCAAGCGCGACATCCTGGCCAATCTCGCCACGCGCCTTGCGCCCGGCGGGATCATGGTGCTGGGTGTGGGTGAGGCGGTGGACTGGGCGCATCCGCAACTGGTGCGCATCGAATATCCGGACACCCTGGCCTTCCGGCGCAAGGTGTAGGAGCCGTGTTGGCAAGACATGTTTGACAGCGCGTCATCCGCTGCAGCCGTAAAGATGACAATTATCCGGCAGGCTTCTGCCACACGCCGTGCAGGCGCAGACAACAACGATACGAGCCCCTGAGGGCATTGAAGATGGGTGAGAATCACAGCTTTCTGGCTCTGGACTGGGTCAAGGGAGAAATCGAGGAAACGCTGAAGCAGTCGCGTCAGGCGCTGGAAGCCTTTGTCGAGAATCCCGAAGACGGTACGCAGATGCGTTTCTGTCTGGCCTACCTGCACCAGGTGTTCGGCACCCTGCAGATGGTGGAGTTTTACGGCGCCGCCCTGCTGGCCGAAGAAATGGAAAAGCTCTGCCTGGCCCTCATCAATGGCCAGGTGGCACGCGTGGGCGAAGGCCAGGAAGTGCTGATGCGCGCCATCCTGCAGTTGCCGCCCTATCTGGATCGCGTCAAGGCCTCGCGTCGCGACCTGCCCGTGGTGCTGCTGCCCCTGCTCAACGACCTGCGCGCCGTGCGCGGCGAATCCCTGCTCTCCGAAACCGCACTGTTCTCACCCGATCTTGCCGCCGGCGAGCGCGCGCCCATACAGATTGCACCGGCTGTTGTTGATGTCACCCTGCTGAAGAAAATCCGTCAGGTTTACCAGCTGGCCCTGCTCGGCATCATCCGCAATGACAAGGTCAGCGAAAACCTGGCGCAGATGGCGCAGGTTTTTGCGCGTCTGGAAAAGCTCGCGGGCGCCTCGCCCATGCGCGAGCTCTGGCTGGTCAGTGCTGCCATCATCGAAGGCCTGCAGGAAAAAAGCATCGATACCGGCACCTCGGTGAAAATGCTGCTCGGCCATATCGACCGCCAGCTGCGTTCGGCCGGTGAGGACGGCGCGCAGCGCGCGCCCACCGAACTGCTCAAGAATCTTCTCTATTACGTGGCCAAGAGCTCCGGCAATACGGCGCGCCTGCGCAGCGTGAAGGATCTTTACCGCCTGGACGACGCCCTGCCCGGCGATGCCCTCGTCAGCGAAGAGCGCGCGCGCATGAGCGGGCCGGATCGCGAGGCCATGAAGTCGGTGGTCGATGCGCTTTGCGAAGAACTGGCCCGCGTCAAGGATGCGCTGGACCTTTTCGTGCGCAAGAGCGACGGCGAAAAGAATGTCGGCGAGCTGGCGGCGCAGGTGCCCACGCTCAAGCAGGTGGCGGATACCGTGGCCGTGCTGGGCCTGGGCCAGCCACGCCGCATCCTGCAGGAGCAGATCGAGTCCATAGACAGCATGACGGCAGCGGGCGCGCTGCCGGAAGACGGTCGCCTGCTGGATATTGCCGGTGCGCTTTTGTATGTCGAAGCCACGCTCATGGGCATGGTGGCGGAAAAACCCATCGGCCAGGCCGGCGGCAATCCGGCTGCCGAATTCTCGGCGCAGGACCAGCTGTCCGATGCCCAGTCCGCAGTGCTGCGTGAATCGCGCAGCGCGCTCGAAAAGGCCAAGGACGCCGTCATCGAATACATCGCCTCGCAATGGAATCCCACGCATCTGGAAAGCATTCCGGAGCTGATCGATACCGTGCGCGGCAGCTTGTCCATCCTTTCCCTCCAGCGTCCGGCGGAAATCCTCGCCGGCGCCTCGCGCTATGTCTCGGAGCGCCTGCTGGCCGGCCAGCATCGTCCGGACTGGCAGGAAATGGACACGCTGGCTGATGTCATCACCTCGGTTGAATATTTCCTGGAACGCATCGCCAACGACACGCATGGCGGCGACAGCATTCTCGACATCGCCGAGCGCGGCCTCGGCAAGCTCGGCTTTGCCACGGCAAAGATCGACGAAGCCCCCGTGGAAGCCGTCATCGATGATGCCTTGCCGGATGCCAACACCTGGACGGCCGCCGATGCGGCTGCCTTCGAGGCGGAAATTGCCGGGTCGCTGGAGCCGGCCGAAGAAGCCGTGCATGTGGAAACGCGCGAGGACGAAGTCCTGCAGGGTGTGGCCGATGATCTGGCAGGGGATGAGGTGTCGCTTGGACTGGCGGCAGAAGATGACTTCCTGCCGGCCACCACGGTTGAGGCGCCGGCGGAGACTGCCGCTCCCGGGTTGTCGGCTGATGACTGGCTGGCGCAGGAAACTGAAGGTCTCGCTGATGCTTCGCTGCACGAGCTGGCCTTTGACGAGGTGGTGGAGCCCGCGGAAGCCGGTGCCGAAGCCCTGGATGAATTAGGGCTGGAAGACCTCGAGCATGTCTCCGGTGAAGCCGCCATCGAAGTTTCGCCGGCCATTGAAGGCGATGAAGATTTTTTTGTTGATGAAAGCACGGTAGCGCTGGACGAGCCCGCTCTTGAAACCGGCGAAGACGTGCTGCCGGCGGAGCAGGTGGCGGTTGCCGAACCTGTTTCTCCCCCGAAAAAGCCCGTGCTGCCCGTGCTCACCAGCATGCCGGAAGACGATCACGACTTTGACGAGGAAATCCGCGAAATCTTCGTGGAGGAAGCCGAAGAAGTCCTGCAGACCATTGGTGAATATTTTCCGCGCTGGGCTGCCAATTTCGAAGACGGGGAAGCGTTGCTGGAATTCCGGCGCGGTTTCCATACCCTGAAAGGTTCGGGGCGCATGGTGGGCGCCAAGGTGGTGGGTGAGCTCGCCTGGTCCTACGAGAACATGCTGAACAAGGTGCGCGACAAGATTCTCGCGCCCGACCAGGTCATGGTGAACCTGATTTCCGAAGGCCTGGCCATCATTCCCGATCTGGTCGAGGACTTTGCCGGGCGCCGGCCACCGCGCTACAACACCGGTGCCCTGATGGCGGCGGCCGAAGCCGTTGCCCGCGGCGAAACCCTGTCGACCATGGATGTGGCGAAAGCGGCTGAGCAGGTGCATGCCGTGGCCGAGGCTGATGCCGGCAGCGCCGACGATTTCGATGCGCTGGCGGCCAGCCTCGCGCCCGTGGCCGTCGAGCTCCAGCCCGAGCCCGAACCTTTGCCGGAAACCGACACCACATTCGTGGCGGAAGTCTTTGCCGAGCCGGTTGCCGCCGCGCCGGCAGCGAACCTCAGCGAAGACACAAGCCTCCTCGAAGAAGAACCGGCTGCGTCTGAGGTTGATTCCCTCCTGCTGGAAATTTTCACCAGCGAAGCCGAAACCCATCTGCAGGAAATTGCCGACTACCTGCGTGCCGTGGACCCGGACCGTATTTCCACGCCCATCAGCGACAGCGTGCTGCGCTCCCTGCACACGCTCAAGGGCTCGGCCGGCATGGCCGGCATTGCCACCGTGGCGGAAATTGCCGCGCCCATGGAGCATCTCTTCAAGGACCTGCGCAACCAGCTCGGCTCGGCCAAGCGCGACCACCTGCAGGCCCTGCGTGACAGCCACACCCTGATCACCAACAGCATTGCCGACCTGCTGCGTGGCGGCAGCGGCAAGGTGGAGGGTGCGGCGGAGTTGATCGCGCGCATCCACCGTCTGGACCAGGAGCGTCTGGAGCGCCTGGACCAGGAACGTGCGGAACAGCTGGATGGCGCCGTGGTGCCCGATGTCACCGCGGCCACACAGGGGCTCGTGGCCAGCTTCATGGGGCTGGACATAGACCATGTGCTGGATGCCTCCTGGGAACTGGAAGGCTGGCTCTCCGGTCCGCAGGCCAATGCCATGATGGAAGTGCTGCAGCAGGAATTGCAGCGCCTGCAGCAGGCGGCCCAGCAGAAAGCCATCCTGCCGCTGGCGGAGCTGACGCAGCGCCTGGCGGCCGTGTATGCACGCATGGCGGCGCTGGAGCTGGCCCACGAAGGCGAAATCCTGAATGACCTGGCCGCCGCCCATGACGAAATCATCAATGTCTTCGACACCCTGGCGGCCAGCCAGACGGTGCAGCCGAATGAAGCATTGCTGCTGCGTCTGGCGGACCTCGTGGAAATGCCGCAGGCATCAACAGTGGCGCCCGTGCTCAGCGACGAGCCGGCCGTGGTGGCTTTCGAGCCGGAGGCACAGCAGAGCCTGGCGGAACTGATGACGGACGCCGACAGCGCCGCCTGGCAGGAGCCGGCGGAAATGATGTCCGTGGAGTCGGTGGATCCCGAACTGCTGGAAATCTTCCTGGAAGAAGCCGACGAGGTGCTGGACGCTGCCCAGGGCGAGCTGGACAACTGGCGTCAGGACAATGCCAACACGCCGGCGCTGGCGGCCCTGCAGCGTCACCTGCACACGCTCAAGGGCGGTGCCCGTCTGGCCGAAATCCGCCCGCTGGGCGATCTCGCGCACGAACTCGAATTCCTTTACGAAGGCCTGGTGGACGGACGTTACCGGCCTGTGCCGGAACTGGTGCAATTGCTGCAGCGTTGCCACGACCGCCTCGCCGACATGGTGGGCGAACTGCGCGACAGTGGCCGCTGCCCGGGCGGCATTGATCTGGTGAATGCCATCAATGCCTGGCGCCGTGATCCCTCGGCCGGCATTCCTTCGCTGGCACCTGCCACGGTGGAGGCGGGTTCCGGGCCTTTGTCGTTTGGCGAACTGGCCGATGAGGTGACCGAGCCTGAAGCCGCGGCGCCCGAAATCATGACGCTGGACACCGGCGCGGTCCCGCTGTCGGATGGCATGGAGACGTCGGCGCTGGAAATACTTGTCGAAGCTTCGCTTGATGTACCCGTTGTCGAAG
>JASLCO010000351.1 GCA_030146505.1 Moraxellaceae bacterium | reverse complement strand
ATGAGTTTGTGGAAAAAGCGCGCGTAAAGCAGATGCAGGATGGCGTGTTCTATGCCACCGACATACTGGTCCACGGGCAGCCAGTATTTGGCAGCGGCCTTGTCCACCATGCCTGTCGTCGATTGTGGCGAGGCATAACGGGCGTAATACCAGGACGATTCCACGAAAGTGTCCATGGTGTCGGTTTCACGTTTGGCCGCACCGCCACACTTCGGGCAGGTGCACTCGTAGAAAGACGGCATCTTGGCCAGCGGCGAACCGGCGCCATCCGGCACCACATCTTCCGGCAGGACCACAGGCAGGTCTTTTTCCGGCACGGGCACATCGCCGCAGGCGGCACAGTGGATGATGGGAATCGGACAGCCCCAGTAGCGCTGGCGGGAAATGCCCCAGTCGCGCAGACGGAATTGGGTTTTGCGGGCGCCGTGCTGCGAGCTTTCCAGATCGGCCACGATGGCATCGAAAGCCGCGGTGAAATCCTTGGCGTCGTATTTGCCGGAATTGAGCGTAACAAGGCCGGATTTTTCGGCGTACCAGTCTTTCCACTGCGTGCTGCTGAAATCGTTTTCCCCTTCGGTCGGCTTGTAAACCTGAACGATGGGAAGGGAATATTTGTTGGCGAATTCGAAGTCGCGTTCGTCATGCGCCGGCACGGCCATCACGGCGCCTTCGCCATAACCCCAAAGCACATAGTTGGCGATAAAGACGGGCAGCTTCTTGCCGGTAAGCGGATGCACCACGAATTGCCCCGTGGGCTTGCCCTTCTTTTCCATGGTGGCCACATCGGCCTCGGCCACGGAGCCGGCCTTGCACTCGGCGATAAAGGCGGCGAGCTCGGGATGCGCCTCGGCTGCACGTGTGGCCAGCGGATGCTCGGCGGCGACGGCGACATAAGTCGCGCCCATCAGCGTATCGGGACGTGTCGAATACACTTTCAGCTGGCCGGCGATGCCGATGCTGGCTTCGTCGTAATCAAAAACGATATCGGCACCAAAGCTCTTGCCTATCCAGTTGCGCTGCATGGTGCGCACCTGTTCCGGCCAGCCCTCAAGCTGGTCCAGATCATTCAGCAATTCTTCGGCGTATTTGGTGATGGCGAAATAGTACATGGGGATTTCGCGCTTCTCGACCACGGCGCCGGAGCGCCAGCCGCGGCCATCAATCACCTGCTCGTTGGCAAGCACGGTCTGGTCGACCGGATCCCAGTTCACCACGCCGGACTTTTTATAGATCACGCCTTTTTCAAACAGGCGCGTGAACAGCCACTGTTCCCAGCGGTAGTAATCGGGTTTGCAGGTGGTGACTTCGCGCGACCAGTCGACAGCAAGGCCCAGCGATTTCAGCTGGTTCTTCATGTAATCGATATTCGAATACGTCCACGCGGCGGGCGCCACATTGTTTTTCATCGCCGCATTTTCTGCGGGCAGACCGAACGCATCCCAGCCCATGGGCTGCAGCACATTCTTGCCCTGCATGCGCTGGTAGCGCGCAATCACGTCACCGATGGTGTAGTTGCGCACATGGCCCATATGCAGCTTGCCGCTGGGATAGGGAAACATGGACAGGCAGAAGAATTTTTCCTGTCCCGGTTTGTCGGTAGCGGTGAAGGTGCCGGACTGTTCCCATTCGGACTGGGCAGCGGCTTCGATTTCTTGCGGGCGATACTGTTCGTGCATGGCGGGCTGGCTGACAAAAAAGCGTGGAAAATCAAAGGGGCGTAGCATAGCGTACCGGCCCTTTCCCGACCATTGCCAAAGACCTTAGCTCCCATGGTTTTCGCCTTCCTGCGCAGCCTGCTGGCCCCGCCGGCCCTCAACATCCTCCTTGTCCTGCTGGGGCTGTGGCTTCTGCGCCGGAAGCAGCCCTGGCCGGGGCGTCTGCTTATTGCCTTCAGCCTGCTCAGCCTCTGGCTGCTGGCCACGCCCCTGGGTTCAGGCTTGCTGGCCCGAGGGCTGGAGACTGATTCCGTGCTGGCCGTGGCGCACAAGTCCCGTTGGCAGGGCGCCCAGGCCATCGTTGTGCTGGGCGGTGGACGCGATGTGGCACCGGAGTTCGGCGGCATCGATGTGCCCAATTACTGGACGGCCAGCCGTCTGCGCTATGCCGCCTGGCTGTATCGGCAAACCGGGATTCCCTTGGCGGTGAGCGGTGGCATCGTGCAGGCGCGCGAGAAGGAGAGTGAGGCGGCGGTGATGGCGCGCAGCCTGCAGCAAGATTACGTGGTCAATGTGCGCTGGCAGGAAGGCCTGAGCCGCACGACCTGGGAAAACGCGCAGTACAGCGCCGCGCTCTTGCAGCCCGAGGGCGTGAAGAAAATCGTGCTGGTGACGCAAGGCCTGCATATGCGCCGGGCGCGCATGATCTTTGAACACTTCGGTTTCGAGGTGGTGCCAGCGCCGATTGATGCGGATGCAGGAACTGCCCGGCCCTGGCTTTTGCAACTGGCCCCCAACCTGCTGGCCTTTGTGCGTTCCGCGCAGTCGCTGCACGAGTATGGCGGGCTTGTGGCTTATCGCCTGCGCATGCTGGCGGAATGAGGGGCGGCTGCGTTGGGGTTCGCGGCTGAAGCCGCTCCTACTCCCCGCGTCTTGTCCCGTGTTTCCATAGGAGC
>JASLCO010000336.1 GCA_030146505.1 Moraxellaceae bacterium | reverse complement strand
GGGGGTGGGGCGTCGTCGTCCCTCCGCCCCCTCCCCCCACCCCTCGCCCCGTCAGGCGGGGAGAGGGAGAAACCCAATGAATATTCTGAGAGGTCAAGAAAATGGCTGCTAAAGACGTAAAGTTTGGTGATTCCGCCCGCGCTCGCATGATTGCCGGCGTCAATGTGCTGGCTGATGCCGTGAAAGTCACCCTCGGTCCCAAGGGCCGCAATGTGGTGATCGACAAGTCCTTCGGTGCCCCCACCATCACCAAGGACGGCGTGTCCGTTGCCAAGGAAATCGAACTCAAAGACAAGTTCGAAAACATGGGCGCCCAGCTCGTGAAAGAAGTCGCCAGCAAGACTGCCGATGTGGCCGGTGACGGCACCACCACTGCCACCGTGCTGGCACAAAGCATCCTGAACGAAGGCCTGAAGGCTGTGGCTGCCGGCCTCAACCCCATGGACCTGAAGCGCGGCATCGACAAGGCCACCGTGGCTGCTGTGGACGCCATCAAGAAGGCCGCCGTGCCCACCAAGGATTCCAAGGCCATTGCCCAGGTTGGCGCCATCTCCGCCAACTCCGATGAAACCATCGGCTCCCTGATCGCCCAGGCGATGGAGAAGGTCGGCAAGGAAGGCGTGATCACCGTGGAAGAAGGCTCCGGCTTTGAAGACACGCTGGATGTGGTTGAAGGCATGCAGTTCGACCGCGGCTATATCAGCCCCTACTTCATCAACAAGCAGGACAGCATGACCGCCGAGCTTGATGCTCCTTTCGTGCTGCTCGTTGATAAGAAGATCTCCAATATCCGCGAACTGATCCCGGTTCTCGAAGGCGTGGCCAAGTCCGGCAAGCCCCTGCTGCTGATCGCCGAAGATGTGGAAGGCGAAGCGCTGGCCACCCTCGTGGTGAACAGCATGCGCGGCATCGTGAAGCTCTGCGCCGTGAAGGCTCCCGGTTTCGGCGACCGTCGCAAGGCCATGCTGCAGGACATCGCTGTCCTCACCGGCGCCACCGTGATTTCCGAAGAAATCGGTCTGTCCCTGGAACAGGCTACGCTGAACGACCTCGGCACTGCCAAGAAGATCATCGTGTCCAAGGAAAACACCACCGTGATCGATGGCGCCGGCAACAAGGCCGACATCGAAGCCCGCGTGGCCCAGATCCGCACTGAAATCGAAAACGCCACCAGCGATTACGACAAGGAAAAGCTGCAGGAGCGTGTTGCCAAGCTCGCCGGCGGCGTGGCCGTGATCAAGGTTGGTGCTGCTACCGAAGTTGAACTGAAAGAGAAGAAGGACCGTGTGGACGACGCCCTGCACGCTACCCGCGCCGCTGTCGAAGCCGGTGTGGTGGCTGGTGGCGGTACCGCGCTGATCCGCGCTCTGCCGGCTCTGGAAAGCCTCAAGGGTGACAATGCCGACCAGCAGGCCGGTATCAACATCCTGCGTCGCGCCATCGAAGCCCCGCTGCGCCAGATCGTGACCAACGCCGGCGCTGAAGCCTCCGTGGTCGTGAACGAAGTGAAGAACGGCAAGGGCAACTACGGTTACAACGCTGCCAACGACACCTACGGCGACATGATCGAACTCGGCATCCTCGATCCGGCCAAGGTCACCTTCACCGCGCTGCAGAACGCCGCTTCTGTTGCCGGCCTGATGCTGACCACCGAAGCCATGATCACCGATGCTCCGGAAGACAAGGCTGCGCCTGCGATGCCGGATATGGGCGGGATGGGTGGCATGGGCGGCATGATGTAATTTGAGCTGGCCTGGCGCGCTCATGCGTTGTTGGGGGCTTTGCTGCGCTGCTCACGTACTGAAAAGTACGCTCCGCTGCTCACAAAGCCCCCGCCTAGCCTGAACGCACCATTCCGCGCTCAAATCCAGCGCTCTGAAAAAGGCCCCGAAAGGGGTCTTCTTTATTTCCGGACGAGTACGCTCCGCTGCTCCCAAGCCATCCGCCTTGGCTGAACGCATAAATCCTCGCTCAAATGCAGAGTTCCGACTCAGCGTTTTGAAAAGGGCTCCGAAAGAGGCCTTTTTCATTTCCTGATGTTGGGATGTTGGGCCATGGATGCGGTGCTCATGTGCTACATGCACACTCTGCTCCTCTCACACCCTCGCGCCTTGTCTCGACGCACGATGACGCGCTCAAATGAGTGCTCCGAAAAAGGTCCCGAAAGGGGCCTTTTTCATTGGTGGGTTTTGTGGGAGGGGCTTTAGCCGCGATGAGGGAATGAGCTCCCAAGTCATCCGCCTTGGCTGAATGCATGAATCCTCGCTCGAATGCAGGATTCCGGCTCAGCGCTCTGAAAAAACGGGGTTACATGCTTAATTCCCTAAACACGCCGTCATTCCCGCGGAAGCGGGAATCTCCCTGTTTAAAGTCCGGCCTAACTTCCTGAGATTATTCGCTGTGCTCACCCCTTCGGGGCCAGCCTGTAGCTGTTCAATCCCCCAAGGGGACTTATGACAGGCGCGTCCTTCAGGCTTTTGTCCCGCTTGCCAAGAGAATGACGGGCTTTGCGTTTGTGCCGTGTTGTTAATGGCGGGATCGGGAGGATGGCTGCCTCATTTCTCCATTCTTTCCACCCGCATCACCTTTTTTCCGCAGGTCGTAGGTGCGAATTCATTCGCACACAAGCCCGTTTGCGCATTGCGCTGTGTCGGTAACCGATGGGCGAATGCATTCGCACTTGCAGGGGGATGGCGGATTCATTTTGCAATCACAACAACGGGGTGGTGGCTTCAGACGGGCGGTGGCATGTCGCTGCGCAGTTCCAGTTCTTCAGGCGGTGGTGGTGTGGGATGGGTGTCGCGGTCGTGCTGGCGCTCGGTTTCTGCTTTGCCGAGCTCGCGGGCGAGGGCGCTGAAACGGGTCTGGAAGGCAGCCAGGGTCCATTGGCCGAAGATCGTGTGGCCGCCTTCGTAGGCCTGCTGCTGATATTCCTCGCAGGTGGTCACATAGCCCATGTAGTCATTGCAGTAGGTGCAGACCAGTACCTGCTCCACTCCCTGCGTTTTCAGCACGTCGTGCACGCAATCCCGCAGGCGCTGTCCGGCGGTGGTGGTGAATTCACCGGGGCAGCAGACGAGGGCGATCTGTCCGATGCGCAGGATTTGCAGCGGCAATACCGTGGGTACCATCGCGCTTCTTTTCGTGGCGCCCAGGCGGGCCTGCCGCTTCAGTTCCTTGACCAGCGGATCGGCAAAGTCAGGCAGCTTCAGCGCCTCCAGCGGCTGTCCCAGTACCTGTTTTGCACTGGCTTCCAGCAGAATGTCCTTGGGGCCTTGTGCGGCATAGAGCTGCTGGTAGGCCGCTTGCGCTGTCTTGTCCCGGTTGTTGTGCAGGCGATGCTGGCGCAGGCCTTGCGCCAGGCGACGCGCCACCATTCCCAGTGCCCGGGGCATGCCGGGGCCGTCTACCGGCGTGCCGGTGAAGAAGGCCACGCCATGGCAGGGCTGGCTGGTGCTGGCATCGGCCCGGCCGTTGGCGAAGCGTGGTTCGGCCTGCTGGCAGGTGAAGTCCACATAGCTGAACACGGCGTCTATGCCACCGCTCAGTGTCCGGGCCTTGCCGTGATGTCCCAGCGAGAGCGCCAGTTCGCCCTGGTAGTGTCCATTGCGTCGCGCATAGGCGTATTCCGCATCGCCGCGCAGGGCGCGCCGGCGCTTTTCCTGGCCGGGGCCATGGTAGTGCGGCGATACGTCGCCAGCGGTGGACTGAGCGAAGATGGCCACCGGCTCCGGATTGCCGGCGGTGCGCAGCTGCGCTTCCGCGTGGCTGGCGGCATACCCCTTGTTGTCGCCATCATGTTTTTTTTGCGAGCTGCCCACGCAGGTGGCGTGCACGCCAAACAGCGAGAGCAGGGATTGCAGGTGGCCATCGCGATGCAATGACAGCACCTGCATGTGGCGGTCTATGGCCAGGTGGCATTCGTCCTGCCGGCGCGGGGTCACTTCCGGATTGCGG
>JASLCO010000307.1 GCA_030146505.1 Moraxellaceae bacterium | reverse complement strand
GTCGAGGCCAGCATCCAGGCGGTGTTGCCCGAATCGATCGTGGGCTCGCTGGATGCAGCCGGCGCCGCCGAGGCGGTCACGGGTTCCGTTGTAACTGTCGTCACCGTTGTGGTCGTGGTTGTCGTGGTCTTGACCGGGCCGGCAGGCTCGGCAGGTGCCGCCGCCACGCTGGCCTCTTCCGCAGTCGCTGCAGGTGCAGCGACTTCTTCCGCCCAGGCCGGCAACACAGCCAGCATCACACCCCCGAGCACGAGGGCCGCAAATGTCTTCTTCACGGGTTTTCTCCGCGTCAAAAAATGAAAGGAAATCAGATGGCGTCGTTGCCGGTTTCACCCGTTCGGATACGGATGGCCTGCTCCATGGCAGTGACGAAGATTTTCCCGTCACCAATCTTTCCGGTTCTGGCCGATGTCACGATCGTGTTGATGACGGCATCAACAGATTCATCACTGCAGGCAATCTCCAGCCTCACCTTGGGCAGGAAATCCACCACGTACTCGGCGCCGCGATATAGCTCCGTATGGCCCTTTTGCCGGCCAAAACCCTTGACCTCGGTTGCCGTGATGCCATGCACTCCCATTGCGGAAAGCGCATAACGCACATCATCCACCCTGAACGGTTTTACGATTGCCGTGATCAGTTTCATGGCCAGAACCCCTTACCCTGTGGTGCTCCTGCAGAAAAAATCCCGCTGCAAACTCCTGTCAGGGAAACCACGGCTGCCTTGCAGCAGCAACCGGGCTCCGGGAAATCCAGTCCCCCTGACTCTGGTCTGTGCAGAAGCCATGCCAAACGAAACAGGAAAGCCACAAAACCAGGGGCAAAGAAGCGCCATGCGCACCAAAAGCGGCATAGCCAGCGTGAAATCCATCACAGGCAGGCATTAGCCGCAATGCGGGCCTGCTTGCCGCGAAAAGCAATGCCGCTTCATGCACTGTCACGGAGACCTTCGCACCAAGGGAATGCACCGCAATGCAAAAGGAGGCGTGGAAACGCTGGCAAGAAAAAAGGGCCCGCAGGCCCTTTTCTCATTTCAGCAAGACAGCGTCTTTCGATCAGTCGCCGTAAGCCTTTTCGCCGTGGGAGGCGAGGTCCAGGCCTTCGCGCTCCTCATCTTCAGTCACGCGCAGGCCCACCAGCACATCGGCAATCTTGTAGGCGATGGCAGCAACCACGGCGCTGACGATGATGGTGATGGCAACACCCTTGAACTGGATCACGAGCTGGGCAGCGACAGAGTAGTCATCGCCCTTCACGCCACCCAGGCTGCCAGCGGCAAACACGGCAGTGAGCAATGCCCCCACGATGCCGCCCAGGCCATGCACGCCGAACACGTCGAAGGCATCGTCGGCACCCAGCAGCTTCTTGAGGCCGGTAACGCCCCAGAAGCAGACGGCACCGCCCACGAGGCCGAGCACGATGGAACCCATGGGGCCGACAAAGCCGCAGGCCGGCGTGATGACAACAAGGCCGGCAACCGCGCCGGAAGCCGCGCCCAGCATGGAAGCCTTGCCCTTGGCCACGGCTTCAACCGCAATCCAGGACAGCACGGCAGCGCCGGTGGCGAAAATCGTGTTCACGAAGGCGAGGCCGGCAATGCCATTGGCGCCCAGCGAGGAGCCGGCGTTGAAACCGAACCAGCCCACCCACAGCAGGGAAGCGCCCACCATGGTCAGGGTCAGGGAGTGCGGGGTCATCGCCACCTTGCCGAAGCCGACGCGCTTGCCCACGAGATAGGCACCCACGAGGCCAGCCACACCGGCATTGATGTGGATCACCGTGCCGCCGGCGAAGTCCAGCGCACCTTCCTTGAACAGCAGGCCTTCACCACCCCAGACGATGTGGGCGATGGGGATGTAGCAGAAAGTGAACCAGATGACGGAGAAGATCAGCACGGCGGAGAACTTGATGCGCTCGGCGAAGGAACCCACGATCAGCGCCACGGTGATGGCGGCGAAGGCGGACTGGAAGCCGACGAACACATACTCCGGAATCGTGCCCGATAGCGTGTCCGGCGTGATGCCCTTGAGGAAGAGCTTGCCGAGCGAGCCGTAGTAGGCATTGCCGCCCTCAAAGGCGAGCGAATAGCCGTATATGGCCCACAGCACGGTGATGAGGGAGAAGATCACGAAGACCTGCATCAGCACCGAGAGCATGTTCTTGGAGCGGGTCAGGCCGCCGTAGAACAGGGCGAGGCCCGGGATGCTCATCATGATCACGAGCAGGGTGGAAGTGAGCATCCAGGCAGTGTCGCCGGTGTCGAGCTTGGGGGCGTCAGCAGGAGCGGCTTCGGCCGGTGCCGCAGCAGCCGCTTCAGGAGCCGGGGCTTCCATGGCAGGAGCCGCAGCTTCGGTAGCGACAGGAGCCGCTGGCGCGGCATCGTCTGCAAACAGCGGGGTGCTCGCCACCAGGGCGCCACCCAGCATGAGGGCATAGACAAAATTTTTCACGAAAAACTCCTCCGCGCTAAACACGCGATGTTGGGTAGGCGATTGACAGCGGGACCAGGAAATCAGATCGCGTCAACGCCGGTTTCGCCGGTGCGGATGCGGATGGCCTGTTCCAGCGGAGTGACGAAAATCTTGCCGTCACCGATCTTGCCGGTGTTGGCCGCCTTGGTGATGGCCTCTATCACCTGGTCCAGCAGATCATCGCTGGTGGCAATCTCGATCTTCACTTTCGGCAGGAAATCCACCACGTATTCCGCGCCACGATAAAGTTCGGTATGGCCCTTCTGGCGCCCGAATCCTTTCACTTCGGTGACGGTGATGCCCTGCACGCCAATGTCCGACAGCGCTTCGCGCACATCGTCCAGCTTGAAGGGCTTGATGATTGCGGTAATCAGTTTCATTGCTCGCACTCCTGTATCGGTAAGAACCGCGCGTTTTTCACGCGCGGCGGACAGCGGTTTAGAAGCTCTTGCTGGCAGTGACGACGGCCTTGCCCTTGCAAACCTTTTCCTCGCCGGCGAATGCGGTGCAATCCGTGTCATCAAGATTGGAGCCGAAATAGGCAAGCTCGAAGGTCACGCCGGAGAGCGCGTAGTTCACGCCTACCTTGTAGTCGAGATAACCATCGGCAGCCGCAGGTCCGGGGTAGGCAACAGGATCATCTTCCTTGAACTTGTTCAGGCCGAGATGCGCGGAGTAGCCAACACCGCTATCGGCAATCGAGCCTGCGTATTCGAGGAAGGCATAGAGCGAGGCACCGGAACCTGCAAAGAAATCGTCGCTGTAGGCCAGGCCCAGTTTGCCGCCCTTGTAGGCCAGGGAGCCGTAAAGCTCACGGAACTCCAGCGTACGTGCGCCGGGATAGCCGTACTGCAGCAGACCCACGTCATAGGTCAGATCGCCTGCCGAGCTGGTGAAACCGATGGCGGGATCCAGTTCCTGGCCAGTGCCGGTGAAACCGACGCTGGAGCTCCACACCGTGGCGTAGAGACCGGATTCATGGGACAGCGTGAATGAACCCTGAATGGCGGAGCCACTGGAGGTCTGCGACACCCCGCGATAGAAATAATCACTGGTCAGCGCAACACTTCCGCTGACGGTGAAAGGACCTGCCGCTTCGTCAGCAGCCTGTACAGACACTGCAGCCATCAGCAGGCCGCCAGCCAGAAGCGCAGAAGAGAGTTTGGTCAGTTTCATCGGTGCAACTCCTAAAAAAACCCTGTGGTGACTCGTTGGAAGTGAAAACGGCAAAGCTCTGTGAAGAACTTGGGAGGGACTTTGCAGAAGGCATGCCAATGCCGGCCAAAAGCCTGCAAACCGGCAGATTTGCTGCCTTTTCCCCGAAGCGTGCGGCAAGAAAACAGGGAGACGAATGCATGAAATACCGCAGCGGTGCACCAAAAGAGCATGGACTCACCATTCTGGTGCACTCCTGCAAGGCAGCCATGCATGAGCCGGCAGCCCGATGCTAGAATCCGGTGCCCCGCCCCGCCTTGATGAGGAGCCCGACCATGGCGCTGGAACAGATAGTCAACCGCGTCAGCGAACAGCTTTCACAAGTCCTGCCGCCGGGCGTGCGCCAGCTGCGCGGTGATCTCGAGGAAAACATCAAGGCCGTGCTGCGCGAGGCCCTGGCACGCATGGAGCTGGTCACGCGCGAGGAATTTGATGTGCAGACCGCCATGCTGGCGCGCACGCGGGGCCGCCTGGAAGCCGTCGAAGCCGAACTGAGGGCGATGGAACAGCGGGTTTCCGCCCTCGAAAGCCGCAGTGCTTCCTGAGGCAGTTGCCACGCACAAACGGCATTGCCTTGTGGGACGACGGCCCCCGGAGAAAAGGGCGGCCTGCGCCATATCAGCAGAGGCCGTCACGGCTGAAGCCACTCCCGCAGACAGCCACACCCGGCCGCAAGGATGCGGTCTTTGTTTCAGCAAAGGAGAACAGGGATGTCTCTCGCACTGGTGCGCACCCGCGCCCAACTCGGGCTGGATGCACCGCCCGTCACCGTTGAAGTCCATCTGAGTGCCGGCCTGCCGGGCCTGGCCATTGTCGGCCTGCCGGAAGCGGCGGTGCGCGAAAGCAAGGACCGCGTACGCTCCGCCCTCATCAATTCCGGTTTCGAGTTTCCGCAACGGCGCATAACGATCAGCCTGGCACCGGCCGACCTGCCCAAGGATGGCGGCCGCTTCGACCTGCCCATCGCGCTGGGCATACTCGCCGCCAATGGCCAACTGCCGGCGTCCGCCTTGCAGCACTGCGAATTCCTGGGCGAGCTTGCGCTCTCCGGCGAACTGCGGCCGGTGACCGGCGTACTGCCCGCCAGCCTGGCCATACGCGATGCCGGCCGCGCGCTTTTCGTACCACAGGAAAATGCCGGCGAAGCCGCCCGGCCGCGCGGTGCGGAAATTTATGGCGGCGATCATCTGCTGGCGATATTCGCCCACCTCAACGACCAGCAGCGCCTGCCCGCCGCCACGCCCGGCACGGAAAATCCCGGGGGTGAGAACATTCCCGATCTTTCCGATGTGAAAGGCCAGCACCAGGCGCGCCGTGCACTGGAAATCGCCGCCGCCGGTGGCCATTCACTCCTGATGATGGGGCCGCCCGGTACCGGCAAAACCCTTCTGGCTTCGCGTCTGCCGGGCCTGCTGCCCGAACTGGAAGAACAGGAAGCCCTGGAAGTGGCTGCCATACGTTCGCTGCTCGGCCATGGCGACAGCATCCGCCGGCAACCGCCTTTCCGCTCGCCGCACCACACGGCGTCCGCCGTGGCACTGGTCGGAGGCGGCTCGCATCCGCGCCCGGGAGAAATCACGCTGGCACACCACGGAGTGCTTTTTCTCGACGAATTGCCGGAGTTCGACAGACGCGTGCTGGAAGTGCTGCGCGAACCCCTGGAGTCCGGCCACGTGGTGATTTCCCGCGCCAGCAACCAGGTACGCTTTCCTGCGCGCTTCCAGCTGATTGCTGCCATGAATCCCTGTCCCTGTGGCTATCTCGGCGACGGCACCGCACGTTGCCGCTGCTCGCCGGACCAGATTTCACGCTACCGCTCGCGCCTTTCCGGCCCGTTGCTGGATCGCATAGACCTGCATGTGGAAGTGGCCACACTGCCGGCGGAAGTATTGCATCGCGGCGCACCGGGTGAAGCCTCCTCCAGCGTGAAACAGCGCGTGCTGGCAGCACGTTCCCGCCAACAGGAAAGGCAGGGGCATCTCAATCAGGCGCTCTCGCCCGCCGCCACTGACCAGCATGCCGCCCTCACCCGCAACGATGCCGACATGCTGGAACAGGCCATGCGCCGCATGCGGCTTTCCGCTCGCGCCTACCATCGCGTGTTGCGCGTGGCGCGCACCATTGCCGACATAGAAAACAGCGCAGGCATAGACAGCAGCCATCTGCAGGAAGCGCTGGCCTATCGCGTGCTGGACAGGCTGCCGGGTTAGCACCTGCCATGCCCCGTAGGAGCGGCTTTAGCCGCGATGGCTCTTTATGACATTCGCGGCGCTGCACACGCCACGAACACGCTACGCCCGGAATGAATCCGGGCTGAGCTCCGCCGCAGGCGCTCAGAATCTCCGGGCTTTGTAGAAGCGGCTTTAGCCGCGAACCCATACTGCTTGTTCGCGGC
>JASLCO010000295.1 GCA_030146505.1 Moraxellaceae bacterium | reverse complement strand
GCGCAATGGCGATGCGCTGGCGCTGGCCGCCGGAAAGCTGCACGCCATCCTGGCCGACACGGGTCTGGTAACCCTCAGGCAGCTTTTCGATGAATTCGTGGGCATAGGCTGCATGCGCGGCCTTTTCTATGTCCGCCGGCGAACTGCCGCTGCGCAGGCCGTAGGCAATGTTGTGGGCCACGGAATCATCGAAAAGCACCACTTTCTGGCTGACCGTGGCAATCTGCTCGCGCAGGTTTTTCAGGCTGTAATCCTGCAAGGGAATGCCATCAAGCAGGATGGAACCGGCACTGGCATCATAAAAACGCGGCAACAGGTTCACCATGGTGGTCTTGCCTGAACCGGAGCGGCCGACCAGTGCCACCGTCTGTCCCGGCTTCACTGTCAGGCTGATGTCCTTCAGTACGTTTTTTTCACCGTCATAGCTGAAGTCCACATGGCGGAACTCGATCTCACCACGGGCACGCTTCACTTCGAGGCGGCCCTGGTCAGGCTCGCCGGGCATGTCCAGCAACTCGAACACCGAGGCCGAGGCCGCCACGCCGCGCTGAATCTTTTCATTGACTTCCGTGAGCGTGCGCACCGGCCGCGCCATCATGCCGGCGGCCGTGATGTAGGCCACGAATTCGGCGGAGCTGACATCGCCCATGATCTGGGGCTGCAAGGCAATCCACACCACGATGGCCATGGCTATCGCCATGAAAAGCTGCACCAGCGGCGAGCTCAGCGAACTCGTCACCACCATCTTCATGCCCTGGCGCAGATTTTCACGGGAGGCTTTTTCAAAACGCCCCGCTTCATAGGCTTCGCCGCCATAGGTCTTCACCACCTGATAGGCGCCTATGGTTTCGTTGGCGATATGGTTCACATCACCCATGGAGGACTGGATCTTGTGCGAGAGCTTGCGGAAACGCTTGCTGGCCACACGCACCAGCCAGCCGCTGAAAGGCCCTACCAGCACCAGCGACAGGGACAGGCGCCAGTTGCTGTAGAAGAGATAACAGGTGAGGCCGAGCACAATGAAGCCTTCGCGCGCCACCGTTTTCAGCGACTCCGTGGCGGCCTGCGTGATCTGCTCCACGTCATAGATGAGCTTGGCGGCAATGCGTCCCGGCGAATTCAGGTGGTAGTAGCTGGTGGGCAGTAACAGCAGGCGCTGGAAAATCTGCTGGCGCATCTCGTAGATGATGTTGCGCGATACCAGCGACAGATAGTAGTTGCCCACGAAGCTGCCGATCAGGCGCAGGAAGAAGATACCGATGATGAGCAGCGGAAACAGGTTCTTGGAGTGCTGGTCGTGCTGTTGGATGGCTTCAATGATGTACTGGATGAGCTTGGCCGCCATCCATTCCGTTTGCGCCCCGATGGTGAAACCCAGAATGCCGAGCAGGAAAATGCCCCAGTATTTGCGGGTATAGACCAGCAGGCGCTTGTAGACCTGCCATCCGGACAATTTGGCAGAGCTTTGCATTTGATCGGGTGTGTTCATGGGCAATCTGCATGCAGGCTCCAAGGAGCCGTGTGTACGGAACACGAAACGGCCGGACTTTTATTTGTCGTCCGGCTGCCGTGTGCTGATGCTGAGGCTCTGGAAGCCCATCTGGCCGGCCACATCCATGACAGTGACCACGGCCTGGTGCGGTGTGTTGCCGTCGGCAGAAATCAGGAAGGGGATGTCGCGGCTGCCTTCACTGGCTTTTTCGATGGCGGAACGCAGGCTCACCGCCTGCTTGCTGGCCAGCACCTGGCCGTTGACAGCGTAGTCGCCAGTCGAGCTGATCGACACTTCAATGGATTGCGCAGCCGCAGGAGCCGCCGCCTCGCCCTTGGCCTCGGGCAGGCTGATCTGCAGCTTGCTGGCCTTGGTGAAGGTGGTGGACAGCATGAAGAAGATGATGAGGAAAAGCAGGCAGTCAATCAGCGGAGTGAGATTGATTTCCAGCGAGTCCTGGACCGGACGCCGGAATTTCACGCCGTCGTCCCCTGCGCCTTGGCATCGCGGGCCGGCTTGGCAGGCGCGGCCTTTTCCTGGAAGTCCACTTCACGGTCGCCATGCACGATGTCAACCAACTTGATGGCCTGCTGTTCCATCTCCACCGTCATGCTGGTGATGTGGCGGGTAAACCAGCGGTGCATGACCAGAGCGGGAATGGCCACAGCAATACCGCCGGCCGTGGTGATGAGGGCCTTGGAAATGCCGCCGGCCAGCATGGTGGGGTCATTCATGCCACTGGAGGTGACCGCCATGAAGGCTTCAATGATGCCAACCACGGTACCGAGCAGGCCGAGGAGCGGCGAAATCACGGCAATGGTACCGAGCAGGGAAAGATAGCGCTCCAGTTCGTGCACGACATGGGAGCCGGCCTCCTCGATGCTTTCCTTCATGATTTCGCGGCCGTGCTTGGAATTGAGCAGGCCGGCCGCGAGGATTTCACCCAGCGGGGAGTCTGCGCGCAGCTCCTTGATCCGGGCAGCATCAAGCTGGCCCGCCTTGATCCATTTCCATACCCGGGCCAAGAGGTCCGGCGGTGCCACGCGGGTGGTCCGCAATGACCAGGCACGTTCAAGGCTGATCGCCAGTGCCAGGGTGGATGCCAGAAGAATCGGCAGCATCAACCAGCCACCCGCCTTGATAAGCTCCCACATCAGACCTGTACTCCCGTCGTAAAAATACCGGGACAGGCCCGGCAAAATCGCAGCTACTTTACCGGTTAAACCCTACCCCGCCAAGCACGGCAGACCCGCCCTCATCCTCAAAAAATGCTTGCCGATTCACCATCTTGCCAATAGTGGCCGGCCTCGTGGCGAAACCCGGAGACACGCACGCCGGCGTCCGGTTCCAGCACCAGCGTGAGAGCACCGGCCTCGGCGGTATTGCGCCAGGGAATGCCGGCGGCACGCAGCCGCTCCAGCAGGGCCGCGCTGGGATGGCGAAAGGCATTGCGATACCCCGCCGACACGATCGCCAGCCGCGGCTGCACTGTCTGCAGCCAGGCCGTTGAACTGGCATTGCGGCTGCCATGGTGCCCCAGCACCAGCACATCGGCGCGCAAGGCCGATGGCGGCAATCGCGCCATCAGCACTTGCTCAGCCGTGCTTTCCAGATCGCCCGGCAAGAGAATGGCAGCGCCCTGGCGACTCACCCGCAATACACAGGAACGATTGTTGTCACTGCGCGCCTGCTGCCATTCGCTGGCGCCCGGATAGAGGAAATCAAAATCCCAGCCATCCCATCTCCAGTGCCCGCCAGCGCGGCAATCCTGCCAGCGCAGGCCAGCGGGAATCGCCAGGGCTTGCGGTCGCGCCCCGTAGCCCGCCCCCACCGGCATGCGCCGCAACACGGAAGCCGCGCCACCGGTATGGTCACTGTCATCATGGCTGAGCAGCAGCGCATCCAGATGGTAGATGCCCGACTGGTGCAAGGCCGGCAGCACATGGCGGGCGCCGGCGTCGCTGTCCGGGCCGAAGGAGGGGCCGGTGTCGTAAAGCAGTTGGTGGCGGGAGGTTTGCAGCAGCACCGCCAGGCCTTGTCCCACATCCACCACCATCACCCGCAACTGGCCGGCCGGCACGCCCTCCGGACGCAGGAACAGCGGCAGCAGGAACAAGGGCGCCAACGCGCGCCATGCCGGACGCAAGGGCTGTACCAGACAAAGGATGGCCAGGCACAGGAAGACCAGGCCACACCAGCCGGGCACGCTCCAGTCCATGCTGGCCCAGGACCAGGACTGCATCTGCGCCAGTGCCGCATCCAGCAGACGCAGCACTGCCATGCCGGCCTGCCAGAGAAAATGCGCCAGCGCATCGGCCGACAACAGCCAGGCGAGCAATCCAGCCAGACCGGCCGGCACCACGACAAAGGTAATGAGGGGAATGGCCAGCAGATTGGCCAGTGGCGCCACCAGGCTGGCGCGCTCGAAAAACCACAGCGTCAGCGGCAGGAGCAATAGCGACATCAGCAATTGCACCATGATGGCCTGCTGCCACCAGGGCCGCTCGCGTCGCGCCTGCCCGGCCAACAGCAGGATGGCCACGGCACCGAAGGACAGCCAGAAACCGGCGGCATGCACGGCCAACGGCGACCACAGCAATACCGCCAGCAAGGCCAGCAGCAAAATCACCAGCGGCGGCAACCTGCGCCGGCTGCCGGTTGCGAGCAGGACCACGGCCAGCATGATGAGCGTGCGCTCCGTGGGTACGGAAAATCCCGCCACCAGGCTGTAGAGCAGCGCCACCAGGAAACCGGCCAGCAAGGCTGGCTTGTGCAGGGGACAGTGCAGGCCCAGCGCAGGAAAGAAACGCAGCAGCCACAACACCAGCAGGGCCGAGAGCATGCCCAGCAGCGTGATGTGGGGCCCGGAAATCGCCATGAGATGCACGACACCCGTGGCGACGTAGCGCTCCCAGTCTTCAGCCGCAATCAGGGCGCGATCCCCCGTGATCAGCGCCAGCAAGACACCGGCCTGCGCGGCGTCCGGAAAATCACGCAGGAAAACCTGGCGCAAACGCCAGCGCAGACCATCCATGCCGGCACGCGCAGGAGCTTCGCAGTACAGGGATTTGACAGTCCCCGTTGCGGTGACGTTTTCGGAAAGCAGCCAGAGCTCGTAATCAAAACCACCCGGATTGGCCGCTCCATGCGGCCGCTTGAGCCGCAATTGCAAGCGGCAGACCGACTGCGGCAATACCGGCGCCGGCAAGGCCGAAAACAGCTGGAATTCGCCGCTTACGGCAATCACCTCGCCTGCGGGCCCCTGCAAGCCCCGGGGCCGGAAACGGAAACGCTGGCCGTGCATGGCCGGCTCGGGCAAACCACTGACCACACCACTGGCCACCAGTTCGATCCCTTCCCAGCGCGCCGGCAGGCGTGCATCCAGCGCCTGCCGGGCCTGCAGCACCGACCAGGAAAACGTGGTCAGCAAGGCCGCCAGACACAGCAGGCTGCGCCAGCCCAGGCCACGGAAGAACAGCCAGGAAAACAGGGCCAGCAGCGGTGCCAGCCATACCGGCGGCAAAACTGGCAGCAGCGGCAGCAAGAGCAGGCCGGCAGCCAAAGCGAGGAGGATTGCCATGACACATCCTTGTGAAGGGCAAGCCTGTTTTTAACACGGCAGGACCATTCCGGCTGCCGGCTTTCCACCCGCCGCCAACACAGCATTGACCCCGGCCGCACCTTTGGAAAAGATGGCGCGCCCGCCATCACGACTGCCCCCCGCATGCCCAAGCAACTGCTACGCCGCTACCTGCCCGAGCCCGAACGCCTGAGCCAGCATCCTTCCCTGCGTTTTCTGGGCAAGCGCCTGGCCGATCCCAGCCTTTGGCACATGAACCGGCGCTCGGCCGCCGGCGCCGTCTTCTGGGGACTGCTCTGCTCCATGCTGCCCATCCCGCTGCAAATGGGGCTGGCTGCCGGCCTGGCCCTGCTGTTCCGCGTCAACCTGCCGCTGACCATTGCCCTGGTCTGGACCAGCAATCCTTTCACGCTGTTGCCGCTGCTCTGGCTGGCCTGTCGGGTAGGCACACATATGCTGGGCCTGCCCATGCCGGGCATGACCGAACTCGGACACTGGATCAGCAGCCTGGGCAGCGACAGCGCCTCGCCTTCACTGTCGCGCTATCTGGCGCCAGTCGCACTGGGAGCCGTGAGTGTGGGATTTGTCATGGCCTGCACGGGCTATGTGCTGATGCGCCTGTTCTGGCGCTGGCATGTGGCGCGCGCCTGGCAGCAAAGGCAGGAAGCCCGAAAACTGCGCAAAACCTGAAGCAGGTGCGAATTCATTCGCACGCTGTTGTCGTTCAAAGTGCAGAGACTGCAGCAGATGTGCGAATGAATTCGCACCTACAGGAAGAGATCAGGCCGTGGCCGGCGTGGTCAGGCGGCCATGGTCCATGCGCAGCACGCGACCGGCCGACGCTGCCAAGCTCATGTCGTGCGTGACGATGACCAGGCTGGTGCCCAGTTCGCGGTTGAGCTCAAACAGGAGCGCCTGGATTTCCTGCGAGGTGTCGTTGTCGAGATTACCGGTGGGTTCGTCAGCCAGCACCACGGCCGGCTGCGTCACCAGCGCCCGCGCCAGCGCCACGCGCTGGCGCTCGCCGCCGGACAGCTCGGACGGCTTGTGCTGCAGACGCTGGCCCAGTCCCACCCGCCGCA
>JASLCO010000294.1 GCA_030146505.1 Moraxellaceae bacterium | reverse complement strand
AAGGCTTCATGAAGAACCGCTATATCGGCCGTACCTTCATCATGCCGGGCCAGGGCCAGCGCAAGAAATCCGTGCGCCAGAAGCTCAATCCCATCGAACTGGAATTCTCCGGCAAGAATGTGCTGCTGGTGGACGACTCCATCGTGCGCGGTACCACCTGCCGTGAAATCATCCAGATGGCCCGCGATGCCGGCGCGCGCAAGGTGTATTTCGCCTCGGCCGCGCCAGCGGTGAAATTCCCCAATGTCTACGGCATCGACATGCCGGCCAAGGACGAACTGATTGCCCATGGTCGTACCGAGGACGAGGTCTGCGCCATGATAGGCGCCGACCGTCTGGTGTATCAGGACCTGGACGATCTCATCGCGGCCGCGCGCGAAGGCAATCCGCATATCGAGCGTTTTGACTGCTCCGTGTTCGACGGCGAGTACGTCACTGGCGATATCGACGATGCCTATCTCGAAGCCCTGCAGGCTTCGCGCAATGATTCGGCCAAGAAGAAAAAGGATGGCGGCGAGGGCGCCGGCCCCACCATCGTCGATCTTTCCAACGGCAACTGAGCGTTTGCCAAGTCCCGGGCGGCTGCTTGTGCTGGCCCGGCTGTAATGTGGCCGCACCTGAGAGGCAGTAATGCGTCACGACGACGATTTTTCCCCGGATTTCAGTTTCGACAG
Source organism: Moraxellaceae bacterium (assembly GCA_030146505.1). GTDB lineage: Bacteria > Pseudomonadota > Gammaproteobacteria > Pseudomonadales > Moraxellaceae > UBA2031. Next base: position 1,921 of record JASLCO010000294.1, on the reverse strand, counting down.
CCTGGCCGTGCGTGCCGGCCATGTGCCCACGTCCGAAGGAGAAAACAGCGAGGCCATTTTCCTGACCTCTTCGTTCGTCTACAAAAGCGCGGCGCAGGCGGCCGCCCGTTTCGGTGGCAGCGAGCCCGGCAATATCTATTCGCGCTTCACCAATCCCACGGTGCGTGTTTTCGAGGAGCGTCTTGCCGCACTTGAAGGCGGCGAGCGTTGCGTGGCCACCAGTTCCGGCATGGCGGCCATCCTGGCCACCTGCATGGGCCTTTTGAAGGCAGGCGACCATGTGCTGTGCTCGCGCAGCGTGTTCGGTACCACCAATGTGCTTTTCGACAAATACATGAAGAAATTCGGCGTGAGCACGAGCTTTGTCGCGCTCACCGATATTTCTGCCTGGGAAAAAGCCCTTACACCGCAGACCAGGCTCTTTTTCCTGGAAACCCCCAGCAATCCGCTTTGCGAGCTGGCCGACATTCCGGCGCTGGCCGCGCTTGCCCACCGGCACGGCGCGCTGCTGGCGGTGGACAACTGCTTCTGCACGCCGGCCCTGCAGCAACCGCTCAAGCTGGGTGCCGACATCGTCATCCACTCCGCCACCAAATACATCGATGGCCAGGGCCGCGTGCTGGGTGGCGCCGTGGTGGGGCGCAAGCAGGAAATGGATGAGGTTCTTGGCGTGGTGCGCACCTGTGGCCCCAGCATGAGTGCCTTCAATGCCTGGGTTTTCCTGAAGGGGCTGGAAACCCTGCGCCTGCGCATGGAAGCCCACTCGGCCAGCGCCAATACGCTGGCGCACTGGCTGGAGCAGCAGCCACAGGTGGCGCGCGTGCATTACGCCGGCCTGCAATCGCATCCGCAGCATGAATTGGCGGCAAGGCAGCAGCGTGGTTTTGGTGGCGTGGTGTCCTTCGAGCTCAAGGGCGGGCGCGACGAAGCATGGCGCTTCATTGACGCTACGCGGATGCTGTCCATCACCGCCAACCTGGGCGATGCCAAGACCACCATCACGCATCCGGCCTCGACCACGCATGGTCGCCTGAGCCCGGAGGCCAAGGCCGCCGCCGGTATTACCGAAGGCCTGCTGCGCATTGCGGTGGGCCTGGAAGACATCAACGACATACGCATTGATTGCGAGCGTGGCCTCGCGGCCCTCTGAACTTTTCTTCCGTTTTTCTCGCGTAGTGAAAAAGGCGAAGGGAGGAGGCCAGAGAGGAACCGCCGGTATTTGTTGCCTGCACCATCCATTCCCCCATGATTCCTGACACAGGTCAGCCGTAATTCCCTGTTTTTTCTCCCCCGGGATGATGTCATGGGCGGGATGGTGTTATGGTCGGGCAGGCCCTCATGGGCGGCCCTGTCCTCAACAACACGAGCCCGCATGTCTTCCCTGAATCCCGTTCTTGCCGCTCTCGGCAATGTCATCCTGGGCAAACCCGAACAACTGAAACTGGCCCTGTCCTGCCTGCTGGCGCGTGGCCATCTGCTGATCGAGGACCTGCCCGGCATGGGCAAGACCACCATGGCCGAAGCGCTGGCGCGTGTGCTGGGCCTGTCTTACCAACGCATACAGTTCACCAGTGACATGCTGCCGGCCGACATCATCGGCGTGTCGGTCTTCAATCCGCAGACGCAGGCTTTCGATTTCCGCCAGGGGCCGGTGTTCACGCAGGTTCTTCTGGCTGATGAAATCAACCGCACCACGCCGAAAACCCAGAGCGCCCTGCTGGAGGCCATGGAGGAATACCAGGTCTCTGCCGATGGTGTCACACGCAAGCTGCCGCAGCCTTTTTTCGTCATTGCCACGCAGAATCCCTCCACGCAGATGGGCACGTTTCCTCTGCCGGAATCGCAGCTCGACCGTTTTCTCATGCGCATACAGCTGGGTTATCCCGATGCGCGTGCCGAGCGTGAACTGCTCAGGGGAGGT
>JASLCO010000395.1 GCA_030146505.1 Moraxellaceae bacterium | reverse complement strand
CGTTCGAGGCTCACCGCGACCTTGGCCCGTGCGTCACGCTCAACGGCCCTGACGGTGAAATCCAGCTCATCGGGTACGCGGACATCGATGATGTCATCCGGGCTCTGGAGATCGCCAAGTCGCGCAACGCCGTCCTGGCTGCTCGTATGGCGGAGGCTGCGTGATGGACAATCATCCAAAGTTCAAAGGAACGCGCGGCCCATGGGCAGTGTCGTACACTGACGACAACGGTCAGGCCGTTGTTAAGGCTGAGCACACCGAAGTCGCCACGTGCTGGCACCACTGCGTCGGCAGCATCGAAAAAGAGATGCACGCTAATGCCCAGCTCATCGCCAGCGCGCCGACCATGTTCTCGTTCATTCGCAATTTCGTGGAGGCCTGGGAAGACGGCATGGGTGGCGATAGCGCGCTCTACCACGAAGCCAAGGCCCTCATCGCAACCGCCACTAGCTCGGAGGCCTAGCCATGGGAGAGTTCAAGGGAACGCCGGGGCCTTGGTTCTGGACTGAGACGCACGGGCAAGCGGTCGCCTTGATGGCGGCTGGCGGCAAGTGGGTTGCTGACCCTCAGTGCGACATTTCCGACTACGGCCTTAGAAGTTTCCACTGGACCGACGTCTCCGAGGAAGATGCGGCCCTGATCGCCGCCGCTCCTGACCTTCTGGAAGCGCTGCAAAACTACGTTGGGCTTTTCGATAACGCCATCTATCGGCGCCAGCTTTCCGGTGACGGGCTTTACGATGAGACGGTCCGCGTAGCCCGCGCCGCCATCGCCCGCGCTACTGGCTCGGAGGCGAAGTGAGATGGCCTCCCCAAGCTATGACGCTCTGGATCGCGCTCAGTCGGCTATCGACGAATACGGCCTGCGAACCGACTTCGAGAACTTCGGCGAGCTTCTGACCGACCTCGCGCACTACGCCGCGACCAAGGGCTGGGACTTCGCTGACGAGGCTCTGATCTCTCGCGGGATCGCCGAGCGAGCCTACGCGAGGGCTTCGTGATGCGTCGCGCTCTTGAACTCATCCCATCCTTTGCCGCTGGCGTCCTGTTCTTGGGCGTTCTGTCAGCTGCTCTGTGGAGCATTTGAACATGAGCTACAACGTTCATCTTGAGGACGATGCTGGCAATGCGGTCGGCTCCCTCGATCGCAACTACACCTACAATGTCGGCCCCATGTTCATGGCGGCGCTGGGCTCAACGCCGAACGATTGGGATGGCCTCAAGGCCCACGTCGTGGCGGTGTTCTGCAAAGAGATCGTCCGCGAGTTCATCGACGATCCTCAGAAGTACGAGGGTATGAACCCCGCCAACGGCTGGGGCGACATGGTCGGTGCGCGAGGGTTCATTCTGGACATCTACGACGCCTGCCGCAAGCGCCCCATGGCGACAGTGAGGGTCTGCTGATGACCCAATCCGAGCGCCTTTCCCTAGCCCGCGTGTTCGTCCGCGCCTCGCTGGCCCTTCCAAACAATCACCCGGTTCAAGAGGCGATTGACGCTGCTGTCGCCGCGCTCCTGGACCGCAAACCCACCACCCCCGCCAAGAGCGGGTTAGCCTGAGAACAAACATGGCGAAGATCAACAAACTGACCGCCGAGCAAGAAGGCCGCCTCGGCGAGTTCCGAGATAAGTGGCTGAAAATCGGCCTTTCCACTGAGGCCGCCGATCGGCCGCGCGCCGAGGCGGGTGTGAAACTGGCCTACGAAGCTGCCGGCCTCCCGCCGCCGAAGCTCATCATCTGGCTCGACAGCCCCCGCGCTGGTGCCTGGGGAGCCGCCCTCTTGGCCGGCACGAAACAAGCAGGGGCTCAGGTCTGGGATCAGGTCAGGGCTCAGGTCGGGGATCAGGTCAGGGCTCAGGTCGGGGCTCAGGTCTGGGCTCAGGTCTGGGCTCAGGTCTGGCGTGCTGCTTATGGGCAGCACGATGCGAACTGGCTCGCCTTCTATGAGTTCTTCGCCGAAACGTGCGGTCTGGCGTCTGCAAAGCCGCTCCAAGGCATGATGGAGATCGCGTCGTCATGCGGTTGGTGGTGGCCATTTGCTGGCGCTGTGATCCTGACCGAGCGCCCCACGGCGGTTCGCTTCGATGATCAGAACCGCCTGCACTGCGAAGATGGCCCCGCCGTCGCCTATCGCGACGGCCTGGAACTCTATTCGTGGCACGGAACCCGCGTTCCTGACGCCTGGATCACCGACAAGGCGTCGTTGTCGCCCAACGTCGCGCTGACGTACCAGAATCTCGAACAGCGTCGCGCTGCCTGCGAAATCCTGGGCTGGAACAGCATCCTGACCCAGCTCGACGCGGTCTCGATCGACAAGGACGCGGATCCGACGATCGGTGAACTGCTGCGCGTGCGCCTGCCAGATATCGGCGAGGAGCAGTTCCTGCGCGTGACCTGTGGAACGGGGCGTCAGTTCGCTCTGCCCGTTCCGCCCGACGTGACCACTGCCCTCCAGGCCAATGCTTGGACCTGGGGCCTGGAGGCCGATCAGTACCGGCCCGAAGTCCGCACCTGACCATCAGCTTCAACCAAGGAACACCACCATGAAGACCTTCATCAACAGCGCCGCCCAAGGCGATCTTCTTCTCCGCCGCATCGACGCGCTTCCGGCTCAGGCCGAAGCCGTCAAGGCTGAGAACGGCGCCTATGTCCTGGCTCACAGCGAGACTGGCCACAATCACGTGGTCATGGAGCGACCGACGGTGCGCTTCTTCCAGGATCGCCAGGACACCTTCCGTTCGTGGCTGGTCGTCGACGGCGCCGAACCGGTGAATGTCGAGCATCAGCGCTCGCACGACACCCATGAGGCCATCCAGATCGAGCCGGGCATCTACGAGATCCGCCGGCAGCGCGAATACACGCCCGAGGGCTTCCGGCGCGCTGCGGACTGACGGCCATGTCCACCACCCATTCCAGCGTGACATCCACCAACAAGCGGGAGCGTGTGTCACGCCACGCCCCGCACGGGATCGACCAGACCTTGTTCTGGAAGGACTTGCGTCACCTGATCCTGTTCCTGACGGTCTGCGTCGCTTTGGGCGTCTTCGGAGTGATGTTCCTCCTCATGTCCAACCCGGAACGGGCGATGACGGTCTACCTGCTCATCGTGGCTGGGTGCGTGTTCCTGATCGGGGCGCAGCTTCGTCGGAGGGTGAAGTGAGCCCGCTCGCCAAGCGCCAGGGCGTCCTCATCAAGCGCGAAGACGCCGCCATGTATCGCCGCTGGGCTGGTGAATGTCCGGTCCCGGCTTGGTCCGCCGAGTACACCCAAATCGCCGCTCGCCTGGAGGCTGACGCCGCTGCGCTGGAGCGAGAACAGGAGGACGCCAGTGAGCTTCACTGACGAACAGATTAAGGCCCTTGGCGCGCCCCTTAGCACGGCGAACGTCAAAAAGAACCCGCGCGGTTTCGACTACGTCGAGGCTTGGCATGCGATCGCCGAGTGCAACCGTATCTTCGGATTCGATGCCTGGAACCGCGAGACGGTGGATCTTCGTCAGCTTGGCGAGCCGCGTCTCGTCGATGGCAAGTGGCGTGTTGGCTACAGCGCCCGCGTCCGGATCACCGTCTTCGCGAAGGAGCGCGTCATCATCCGTGAGGGATGCGGCTTCGGCTCCGGTATCGACCGCGACGTGGACATGGCCCACGAGGGAGCCCTGAAGGAAGCCGAGAGCGACGCCATGAAACGGGCGCTGATGACCTTCGGCAATCCCTTCGGCCTGGCGCTCTACGACAAGGCCAAGGCGAACGTCGCTGATGAGCCACCGCCCCGCTCCGCTGCTGTGGTCGCTGGAGAGGCGTCGCTGATCATGTGTCGCACCCCGGCCGATTACGATGAGTGGGGCGAAAAGAACAAGTCCGCCCTGGAGGCCATGACGAAGGAGGACCGGGCGCATCTGGTTGCGATGTGGAAGTCCGGCAAGGCCGACGCCGAGAAGTCCACTCGTAAGGAGGCCGCGTAATGGGCGCTGTAAAGGAACTGATCCGACCCGACGATCTGGCCTACGAGGCGCATGTCGTCTCTCAGCTTGTCGACCACCTGAAGGCCATGGGCTTTGGTGATGACGACGATCTGATGAACGACATGATCGAAGGCGAAACCGACGTCATGGACAAGGTCTCGCGCCTTCTCCGCTGGATGGCGCTGCAAGAGGCCAGCGCCGACGCACTGAAGGTCGTGGAGGCTGACTTCGCCGGCCGTCGCGAACGCTACAGCGAGCGTGTGAAGTGGGCTCGTACGGCCCTGGCGCGGTTCATGGACGCTGTCGGCCTCAAGAAGGTCGAGCGCCCTGAAGCGACGGTCTCCATTCGAGACGCCAGCGCTTCGGTTATCTACGCTGACGACTTCGACGTCGAGAAGCTCTCCGAGGCCTACGTCAAGACCAAGAAGGAAGCCGACAAGAAGGCGATCAAGGAAGCCCTGGAAGCGGGGTCAGAGATCCCCGGCGCTCGCTTGTCGAATGGTGGCCGTGTCCTCACCGTGCGGGTGAAGTGATGAAAATCCCGGAAAGCCACGTCCAGCGCGCCTTCGACATTCTCATGAGCTCCGACCACGCCACGGCGCGAGCGGCCTACGAGTTCGCCGACAAGAACCTGAAAGTCGTCCTGGCTAAGGCGGTCTCAGCCTCTAACGCCAAGACTGTCAGCGAGCGCGAGAACGAGGCTATCCGGTCGCCAGAATACATCGAGGCGCTGGAGAACTATCGCCTCATCGCCAAAGCCTATTTCGAGGCCAAGGACAAGCGGGAAGCAGCCAACGCTGTGCTCGATGGATGGCGAACCTTGTCGGCCGATCAGCGGGCGCTGGAGAAGGTCCGGTGAAGTACGAGAACCCTCAACTCCTGTCCCTGGCTCAGTTCGCCCCGCATTGCATGGCGTGCGGCAAGGTCAACGAAGGCGACGTCGTCCCGGCCCATCGAAACGAGGGCAAGTCGATGGGGAGTAAGAACCCCGACTTCATGTGGGCCGCCCTGTGCTCTCTGAAGTGCCACTACGAGCTTGACCAAGGCAACAAGTGGTCGCGCGACGAGAAGCGGGCCTTCTGGATGGCTGCCTATTGGCGAACCCAGATGTGGCTCTGGACCTCTGGCCTTCTGACCATCGCCGTGTCTGTGGCCTCCACCCTTCCGCCGCCGAGATCACGCCCCAAGAAACCCATCGCCAAGCGCAAGACCGCATGGCCGTCGCGGAAGCTGGAGAGCGCCGGCGCCATCCCAGCCCGCAAGGACCCGTGGCCCAAGGGCCGCAAGCTCCAGTCCCGCCCCCTCAAGGAGGAGCAGGGACATGGGTAAGGGCTTCACCTACGGCAGCGTGTGCAGCGGCATCGAAGCGGCGACGGTCGCCTGGCATCCGCTCGGCTGGAAACCGGCCTTCTTCTCCGAAATCGAGGCGTTCCCGCGGGCCGTCCTCACCCACCACTATCCCCAGGTTCCGCTCCATGGCGACTTCACGACGATCCAAGACGGCCAATACGACCCAATCGACCTTCTGGTCGGAGGAACACCTTGCCAGTCTTTCAGCGTCGCTGGTCTCCGTGGGGGACTGGATGACGGCCGCGGTCAGTTGGCCCTCGAATATCTTAGGCTGGCTGACCGCCTGGGGCCCCGATGGCTGGTTTGGGAGAACGTGCCCGGCGTCTTGTCGTCGGGAGGAGGACGGGACTTTGGTTCCTTCCTCGGGGGGCTGGTCGAACTCGGGTATGGGTTCGCCTACCGAATTCTTGACGCTCAATTCGTCCGAGTGGACGGCTTTGGACGGGCTATCCCTCAGCGACGGCGGCGTGTGTTCGTTGTCGGATATCGTGGTGACTGGAGACGTGCCGCAGCGGTACTTCTGGAGCGCTCAGCGCTGTCGGGGGCTGCTGCGCCGCGCCGAGCGCCGGGGGAAACGGTTGCCCCCACACTTGCTGCCCGCCTTAGAGGCGGTGGCGGACTTGGATCCGACTTCGAAATCGATGGCGGCCTAGTCGCCTTCGACCCTCGTAATGTCACTAGCGCGACCAACCGCAGCCAGCCCGAGCCGGGCGGTCCGTGTCATACCCTGCACGTCCGTGGCGAGCCCCCAGCGATCGCCTTCAGCGTCAGGGGGCGCGAGGGCGGAGCCCAGGCTGAATTCGAGGGGGATGACGTAGCGCCAACCCTTCGGGTGTCGAAGGGCGGATCTTCACGCGTCTTCCTCGCCGGAGGCTTTGGTGTTCGCAGCTTGATGCCGATCGAGTGCGAGCGTCTCACCGGCCTACCTGACGACTACACGCTGATCCCGTGGAAGGGAAAGCTCGCGCCGGACACCCATCGCTACAACGCCTGCGGCAACAGCATGGGCGTCAACGTCATGCGCTGGATCGGGCGCCGCATCGCCGCGGTCGAAGCTCTCCCGCTCAATCAGCTCGCCGCCTAGCCCCTCCCCAGGAGATCCAACACCCATGACCGAGAACATGAAAGAGCGGGGCGAGACCATCCAGGCCGCCAAGGAGCGGCTGATTGGTGATTTCAATCTGTCCGGTCCGGACTGCCCGCCAGGTCTGTATTGCAAAATCAACGGCCAGTGGGCGACGAAGGTCTTCCGCGCCGACCTCGGCCTTCTCCTCGCCGAACTCTCCCGCCTAGAGGGGGAGAACGAACGGCTGAGCGATAGCCACCTGGTAAAGGCCTTCAAGGGCCTGATGGCATTCGTTGCCGGCCTTCGCCGTCAGCGTGATGAACTGCACGCGACCACCAACCGATATCTCGACCGCGCCAGGTCGGCAGAAACCGCCCTCGCCGACGCCCGCCGCCAGATAGCAGAGGCCCGCGAAGCGTTCCTGAACTTCGTCGCCGACGCCAAGAAGTTTGAACAGGACATCGACGGCGAATACGAGGATGGCCGCTCCGTCGTAACTATCCGGTACGACATCGAGACCGAGCACCACGGCCTGTGGGAACTGATCGACGCGCTCGGCTTCAAGCACAAACACGATGAGACGCCGTTCGACGCGGTCTGCCGCGAAATCGAAGAGGCTCCGGTCGCCGCTCTCACCCCTTCTGAAGGGGCGGAAGGATGACATGTTCCCGCTGTGGCGGTCTCGTCACGTGGCGCGGCCCCTGGTCGAACCTTTCCCACACTGAATGCGAGGACTGCGGCGCGCGCAATTGCCAGACGCCCGAGTCCGAAGACGAGGATGACGCCGATGCCTGACCTGAAGCCCGAAGACCGCGCGCTGATCGAACTGACGCGCCCCATCATCGGCATCGAGAACCGAACGGCTCAGGAGGCCTTCGATATCATGGCCGATCGCATCCGGTCCGCCGCCCGCCAGGAGGGCCGCTGCTCTCCTGGTGAGGACCCTGCGCCAGAAGCAGGATTCATCCCGGAACGCGTGACATACCAGTGCGGTTCGCGTGGTGAGGCTAGCGTGGTTGCGACTGCGCCGCTCACCAGGGTCGATGACGCAACGGTCGACAGGGCGCTATTCGCGGTCGTCATGGGTGGTGCCGAGGTGTGGAATTGGCTTCCTCAGAAGGATGCCCATACGCCTTCCAAGGTCGCGCGAGAGGTAATGCGAACCGCAATCTCTGCTGCGATGGACCCACGATCCTATAGCCCGAGCGCTGCACCGCCGGAAATGCTGTGGGCGCTAAGAGACCTGCGAAATGCGACCAAACGGGCTGCTGACCAGATATCCGAGTTCGGACACATAGTGGACGGTGAGGTAGTCAACTGGCTGACGAGTGCCGAGGCACGCGCCGACGAAGTCTTGGCTTGGGCTGATGGCGGCGAAGCCGTCCACGCCCGGCCGCTGTCCGCCGCAAGTGCTGAACCCTCTTCTTCTGTCGCTCCAGGGGGAGAAGTACGAGAGGCCGTGGCGCGGTTTGTCTATGCGGCCGCCTATCTAGGCCCCTGGGAGATCACTGACGATGCGTGGGAGATCCACAAGGCATCGCCGACCGGGTCCGCTTCGGAGGCCGTCGTGAAGAGGGCTTGGCGAAGCGCCGACGCCATCCTGGCCCTGATCCCCACCCTAGGTGAAGCAGCCGGGGCGGAGCCGTCGGCGTGGCTGTTCGAGTATCTCGGGCACTGCGGCGACGGCGAGGATCCGACTTGGGAGGCCGGCGCTCAGGTCGTCAGGCCCAAGGAAGGGCGCGGCTTCCACTACCGAAACATCCGCGCCTCCCGCCTTCCCGCAGAGACGGAGGAAGGGCGATAATGCCGTGGCCCCTGACCAAGATCGAAGCCGCCTATATCCAGTCGGTCATCGAGCGTCACCCCGAGGTGATCATCGCAGCGGCGATTAAGGCCGGCGACGTGG
>JASLCO010000099.1 GCA_030146505.1 Moraxellaceae bacterium | reverse complement strand
AGAGCTCGGACGGCATATGGAAAGGCGCCCTCGCCGTCATCGCCGGCTTTCTCATGGGCTGGTATTTCTCTGGCAGCCGCCGCAAGAGCAGTTGGTAATCCTTCATGACTGAAACCCTGCGACCGGCGCAGCTGGACTGGTCGCAGGGGCAGCCCGCCTCCCGCGAATTCGACGATATCTATTTCTCGAGCTCAGGCGGCGATGCCGAAACCCGGCATGTCTTTCTCGACGGTAACCAGCTGCCGCAACGTTTCTCCGCACTTGCTCCCGTACAAGCCTTCACCATTGTCGAAACCGGTTTCGGCACCGGCCTGAACTGGCTATGCACACAAGCCTTGCACGCTGAAAACCGGCACAAGGGCTGGCTGCACTACGTCAGTATCGAAAAACATCCGCTGGAACTGGCCGACCTGAAACGGGCCCATGATTGCTGGCCGGCCTTCACGGAGTTCTCGCAAGCCCTGCAGGCACAATATCCGGTGCTGGTGCCCGGCTTTCACCGCCTCGTTTTTCCGCAATGGCAAAGCACGCTCACCCTGATATTTGCCGATGTGCAGGACGCCCTGCGACGCCTCTCGGCCAAGGCCGACGCCTGGTTTCTGGACGGCTTTGCGCCCAGCCGTAATCCGGCAATGTGGACGCCCGAGCTATATGCACAGATGGCGAGGCTAAGTCATACAGGCAGCAGCTTTGCCACGTTTACGTCCGCAGGTGACGTACGTCGTGGTCTTGCCGCTGCCAGCTTTGCCGTCAGAAAAGCGCCGGGCTTTGGCAAAAAACGGGAAATGCTTTGCGGAGAATTCGCTGGTGCTGTTTCGGCAAAGAATGAGAGCAAACCATGGCTGGCCCGCCCCCAAGCTTCGCCGGCAGAACACCGGGCCATGGTCATAGGTGCCGGCATTTCCGGTGCCAGCACAGCCCATGCACTTGCCTCGCGAGGCTGGCAGGTAAATGTGCTTGAGGCTGGCGCAATTGCCAGCGCTGCGTCCGGCAATCCTGCTGCGGTAGTGTCGCTCTCGGTCGCACCGCAAGCCGAAGCACTGGATCACTTCCCGCAACAAGCCAGCCTGTATGCACTGCGACAATTCGCTGCAGAAGCCACAAGCAAAGAACTCTGGCATGCCTGTGGTGTACTGGAACTCCCTGCGGAAAACCGGCGCAAGGATTTTGCAGGCAGTAGCACAAAAGAGCTGCCGGAAAGCCTCTGGCGGATAGTGGATGCGGACGGGGCATCAGACTTGTCCGGCACTGAAATAAATGACACCGCCATCTGGCAGCCACAATCCGGCTGGCTGGATGCCGCCGGCTGGTGTCGCGATCTGCTGGCGCACGCAGGCATCAGCGTGCAGCAGAATTGCAAGGTGCATGGAATCCGTCATGTAGAAAAAAGCTGGCAGGCACTGGATGGAAATGGCGAGGTGATTGCCGAAGCGCCTGTACTCATCATCGCCACCAGCCATGCCGCCAAAGCTTTCCCGCAGACAGCCCACCTGCCCCTGCGCAGCGTACGCGGCCAGATTTCCCTGGTTCCCGCCTCCAGCACATCACGGATGCTGAAAACTGTTGTCTGTGCCCGCGGCTATATCACGCCGCCGCTTGCCAATGGACGGCACTGTCTCGGCGCCAGCTTTGTTCCTGATGACGAAGCACTGGACATCCGCGAGAGCGAGCATGAGGAAAATCTCGCGCAATTGCAGGGCATGTTGCCAGCGCTGGCCGATACCCTCAACTCCACATGGCAAGGCCGCAGCAGTCTGCGCTGCCAGAGCCCCGACTATCTGCCGCTTGTGGGCCCTCTGGCCTCTGCGGAAAAAATGGCGGCGGACTATATCGGCCTGAAAGATGGCAAGTTGCTGGACTATCCGGAGCTCAGCCCCCTGCCAGGCCTTTATGTGCATCTGGCCCAGGGCTCGCACGGTTTTTCCCAGGCCGGTCTTGCTGCCGAAATCCTCGCCAGCGAAATCTGCGGCGAGCCCGCCCCGGTTTCACCAAAGACCCTGGACAGCCTTCATCCTTCGCGTTTCTTCATACGCGACCTGCGTCGCGGAAAAATCTGAAATTCCTTCACATTCCCCTGCATTCATTCCGTCATAAGCCCCTGAAAACCTGAAAGAACTTCGTGAAAACATGAAGGACATTCGCTTACTGGCACTGCCGTCCGTTTTGCCTTGACAGCACCCGCCAGTCACAAACTATTCTCGGGCCAGAGCGGTACCGGACAGTCTTCCGGACAACAGCCGCCATGACACCGGCAAGCGCCCAGACAGCCCAATAAAAAACGACGGCGGGACACGATATGAAACTGACACTGGAAGAGCTGCGCGCTCAGGTTTATGCCCAGAAGGAACTGGTGCCCTCCCTCTACGGCGATATCGATTTCGACATCACACCGGAACGCTTCACGGCCGACATCCAGGAAAAATCCCTGATGCCGCGCAAGTTCGAAAAGAAATACCGGGGCGACGTACTCAAGGACAGGGAGCGTGTGGAACGCGCGCGCCTCTACACCATGCTGGGCGACAGCGTGTCCGATGCCTATGCCGCCCTCATGGGCAAATACCGCATGCCACAGCTGATTCAAATGCTGAAGGACGCCTGTGACCACGGCGTGGAAAACGTGCCGGATGCACCGCTGGAGCTGGTGAATTTCATACGCGCCATGGAAGAAGTGCCGGACTGGATAGACATGGACCTCGTGCGCAAGGGCGCACGCGTTTCACGCAATTACATGGCCCATCTCGTGCCTTTTGCGATACGCGGCTCCTTCGTTGCCACCTTCATGAACAAATATTCCGGCCTGCCCATGGCGCTGACCGGCACGCTGACGGATGACACCTCGCTGCAGCGCATCAATGAAACCGCCAGCTTCTTCACCACCGCCGCCATGCCCGGCTCGCTGGACCGTTACGGCCCCGGCTTCAAGGCCGCGGCCATGGTGCGCCTCATGCACTCCATGGTGCGCTTCAACCTGCTCAAGCGCTCCGGCAAATGGGATGTGAGTGTCTACGGCATCCCCGTGCCCAAAGTGGACCAGATGCCGGCCGGCACCATGCCCGCCTTCATCACCGCCTTCAATCTCATACAACGCCGCAAGACGGAATTCTCGGAAGAAGAACGCGCCAGCGTGGAACTCTGCCGCTACCAGAGTTATCTGCTGGGACTGCCGGAAGATCTATTGCCGGAAACGCCGCGCGACATTTTCAATGTCATGCTTACCTATGCCGCCACCCTGCGCGACGGTTACGACGATGAAACCTGCGGCAAGCTGGTGCGCTCCACCATGGCGGTTTACCGCCCGCAGGACAAATCACTGCGCAGCCAGATTTTCAACAAGGTGGAAACCGGCTTCTCCAAGGTTTTCTTCACCCACACCTTCCTGCGTGGTGCCGACAAAAAACGCGCGCGCATGATGGGCGTGGAGCCGAATGTGGTGGATTACCTCTGCTTCCTGGCCACCAACCTCTACGTCCTGCCCAAGGTACAGGCCAACCTCATCATGCAGCGCATTCCCATTGTCGGGAATGTGGCCGACCGTGTGCTGGTAAAGAAAATCAACGGCCTGCTGGTGGAATACGGCCATGCCGAATATGTCAGCGATGGCGACCGCTACGCCTACGAGAAAGACAGACAGGCAGCCTGAGCCCGCCCATAAAAAAGCCCGGCATCGCCGGGCTTTTTTATGGGCATCACTTCAGCCTATACGCGCCAACCAGGCAGCCACGGCCGGATAATCCTGGAAGCGCGGTGCCAGATGACTGGTACGCTGTACCTCTGCCAGCTGCGAAGCCACGGCGATATCAGCAATGGAGCAGGCATCGCCCACCAGCCATTCCGATTCGGACAGCAGGCCCTGCAAATGTTCCAGATGCTCCAGGAATTGTGCCGTCACCGTTTCCGCATCGTATTTTCCTATGCCCTGCGCGCGCAGTTTCTGGCGCATCATGGGCACGGCGCTCTGGGTAATCAGCGCGGTTTCCCAGGCTGGCCGGCCCTGCTGTATCACGGCAAAAGCCTTCTTGGCGCCATCCACCCACATAAAGCGGAAATACACTTCGTACCAGTAAAGGGATTCATCCGCCCAATCCTCGAATTCATGGGCCAGATGCGCATCACGCCCGTTCTTGGGGAAAAGTGAAGGTTCGGGATGCTTGGCCTCCAGAAACGCAGCAATACGCGAGCTGTCCTGGACCAGCTCACCGTCGTATTCCAGCACGGGCAACTTGCCCGCTGGCGAGAGACGGCCGGCCGCCAGCACACGCCAGCTATTGTATTCCTTGACCTGGTATTTCAGCCCTTTGAAATCCAGGATGCGGCGTACCTTGCCGCAGAAAGGCGAGATTTCCCATTGATGCAGGATGATGTCGGGCATGGAGTATTCCTTGTTCTCTAATGCTCTAGCAATTAATCACTGGCAACTCAACCACGCTGGTTAAGGCCGCCCTCACGTTCCCATTCGCAGCGCACGCGCAAGGCCTCACCCGGCAGATGTGATTCGCCTTCCGCTTCCCAGATAAAAGTGTGCAGGCCGGAAATCTCGGTCTCCAGATGTACCTTGGCGCTGACCCAGTACATCTGTTGCAGCAACTCTTCGAATTTCTTCATCCAGAGCTGCCATTCATATTCAATGGCCCGGTAACTGGCCCCGAAATGTATGACCTGGGTCTGGTAGGTGCCGGCCATTTCATCAAAGCCGGAAATACCGAACATCTCGCGGCAGATGAAGGGCCAGCCGTCCGCATCAGGCAGCGCCTCCACCACCTTGCGGTTATGGGCACGGCGCACGCGCCGCTCCATCTGCGTACCGAAGGCGATATCGCGCACTACCCCGTAAACAATGGATTCCTGATCCATAAACCTTTTCCCGATTCTTTTTTGTAGGAGCGGCTTTTGCCGCGAAC
>JASLCO010000243.1 GCA_030146505.1 Moraxellaceae bacterium | reverse complement strand
CGCCGTGTTGCCGGACTTGGTGAACGGCTTGGTGATGGTGTCGCCAGCAATGGTCAGGCTGCCGTCGCTGCCGATACTGGCGGTGTAGGTTTGTCCGTCTACATAGTTGCACAAGGCACCACAACCACCATTGGAAGCCGTGAACTTCAGGTTGTGGCTGCCAACCAGGCCGCTGTTGACCGTTGCCGCCGTGCCATCGGCTGGAATCGTGCCGGTACCGCCGCCGGTGGTGGCGCAACCGGACAGGCAGGCACGGAAATAGCCGTCGGTGACATCATAAATCTGGCCAGTGTAGTTGCCGGATGATTTCGTGTTCACCAGTTGGGCGTGGAAGCGTCCTTCGATCTTTGTCGCGCTGACGCTGGTGATTTCCAGACGGCATTCGCCTGCGCCGCGCGGCGTGCTGGTGGCGGCGTTGGTATCGGCAGCAATGCTGTCCGCCTGCACGCTGGCGACGATACGCAAGCCGGTCAATTCATCCGAGCAGTCGTAAAGGCCGGGCGATGATGGCAGGCCGGGTGCGTCCGCGCCGATTCCACCGAGAATCTGCCAGAGGGCTTGCGAGCCTGTGGTGCCTGCTGCGTGTGCATTGAGGGTGCCGAAGGGGTTGTCGCCGGCGGGTTTGATTTCAAGGGTGTTGTAGGTATAGGTGACGCCATTCAGCGTGCCGGTGATGCCATAACCGCCACCGAGCGCCTCGCCGTTGCCGGTGGGGTCGGACAGTGATGTGCCGCCGCCAGTGACGGGCGCGGGCAGTGATGCCGGTGTGGTGACGAAGCTGGAGCGCAGGTTGCTGTAGCTGGAAGAGGCGGCCGTGATGGCGGCCTTGATGTCTTCCAGCAGCTTGTCGATGCTGCCGTTGGCCGGAATGGTGCTGGGAGTGAATGCCGTGGTGAAGGGCGTGAGGCTGCCGGTCGCCCAGTTGGCGGGAAGCTGGTAGCCGGCTGTTTGCAGGGCGCTGCGCAGGGTGTCCAGCGCATTGTTCAAGTCTGCACTGATGGCGTCCCACTGGCCCGGCGTGGCAAACCAGCTGGTAATGACCTGCCCGGCAGAGCTGTTGACCTGCAGGGCCAGGGCAAGGTCCGTGAGCGGTGTGATGTTGGCCGTGCCGGGAGCGGTTGCAAAGGAATGCAGCGTAGGGGCGGCGGCGCCGTTGGCCGTGCCACCGGAAGCTTGCAGGGCGCAAGGGAAGGCATTGGCCGCGACCACCATGCCGTAGCTCCCGTTGCTGGAGGAGGTGGTGGTGATGGCCGGGCCGTTTTTGCACCGGGCCTGGATGGTTGCGCCGGCAATGGGGGCGCCCACGGCGGCCGAACCGGTCAGGTTGGGAGAAGAGGTGCTGCCGCCGTCGCTGCCGCAGGCAGTGAGCAGCAGGGCCAGCGTGGCGGCACCGAGTGCGTGCTGTGTTTTTGGGGAGGGAGTGAAGCGGAGCATGTCCTTTCTCCATGGAAACCGGGAAAAAGGATTTTGCGAAAAACCGGAAATCGGCTGTTACCTCTGAACCGGGAGGGGAGGGAAAACATTCATCCGGGACAGGCGGCGGTCAGGTTTTTCCAGGGGTACTGAAAAAACATCTTGCGGTGCCTTGCCGCTGACAAACCGTGGTTGCCAGTTGCGGGACGCAAGACGTTTGGGCAACGGTTGCGGCTGCCTTCGCCGGGATGACAGATGTTTACGCCTATAAATCCCCAGAAAAG
This sequence comes from Moraxellaceae bacterium, assembly GCA_030146505.1. GTDB lineage: Bacteria > Pseudomonadota > Gammaproteobacteria > Pseudomonadales > Moraxellaceae > UBA2031. Next base: position 2,312 of record JASLCO010000243.1, on the reverse strand, counting down.
GGGACCCATGTCCCTGACAGCTTTTCAAAAATGCGTGTTTTGCCAGGCATATGATTTCCAAAAAAAACCGGCGCGTGATGCGCCGGTTTGAGGGCAATGTCGCCAGATGCCGCCTGCTATTGCTTGACGGGGCTGTTGGCTTCCAGGTTGCCGGCGCTGCCTGACAGGTTGGAGCGTACATTGATGACCTGGGTGGGAGCATCGAGGCTGTCCGTGATGAGCTGTATGCCGCCCTCGGCCTGCGAGCCGCCTCCCTTGATGGAATCCATCTGTATCACGTACTGCGTCTGGTCGTGCGTGACCCATTGCAGTTGGCCGTCGACCGTTTCCCAGCCACCCACGGCGACCACCTGCGAATAGATGTAGTCGTCGTTGCCGTTCCACTTGTTGGTGATGGTGGCATCGGCGCAGCTCAGGTTGCCCTTGCCGGCATTGGTCACGGTGCCATCGGCAAAGATGGAGGCAGTGATGTCGGGGCGGCCACAGGTCAGCGCCAGTTGCGGGCCAGTATAGGTGCCCGCCAGCTTGGCGAAGACGCCGGGCAGGGCGGAGCCGTAGGCCACGATGTCGTTGCGGAAGCCGTACTCGGCAAAGCCGCCCGCGACGCCGGTGATCTGGCCGTTGGGCTTGACCGTGACAGCCAGGTTCTTGTCCGGGGTCGCGGCGTTGCCCATGAACAGGTAGTTGATCACGGAGGTGATGCCGCCCGAGCCCGTGGTGGAACTCAGGACCGTGCCACTGCTGTTCTTGAGCTGCATGGACCAACTGCTTTCCGTTCCGCTGATGGTGAGCGTGCCGGGGCCTATATTGCTTTCCTGACCTGCCGGCATGCGGTAGATCGCCACGTTGTGGGTGCCGCTGACTGCTGCCAGGAATTCGGCATTGGTGCTGCTGGCGCTGAAATTGCCCACGGTAGCGAGGCCGATGGCGGAAGCGGGCGTGCCGGAGCCATCGCCATCGTTGCCACCGGTGTCATCATCGTCAGCGGGAGCAGGGGCGGGCAGTGATGCCGGCGTGGTGACGAAGCTGGTGAGCAGGTTGCTGTAGCTGGAAGAGGCGGCCGCGATGGCGGCCTTGATGTCTTCGAGCAGCTTGTCGATGGTGCCAGCAGCCGGCGTGGCACTGGGCGTGAAAGCGGTCGTGAAGGGCGCCAGGCTGCCGGCGGGCCAGGAAGCGGGCAGGGAGTAGCCGGCGGTGGTGAGGCTGCTGCGCAGGGTATTGAGCGCGGCGAGCAGGTTGTCCTTGATGGCGTCCCAGTTGCCGGGCGAGTTGAACCAGTCGGCGATGGCCTGTCCGGTAGAGTTGTTCACCTGCAGGGCCAGGGCGAGGTCAGTCAGTGGTGTGATGTTGACCGTGGTGATGCTGCTGGAGCCCGCAAAAGAATGCAGGGCCGTCGTGCCGGGAGAAAGCGTGGCCAGGTTGCCGCCGCTGACCTGCACGGCGCAGGGGAAGGCAGCCACGGGGATGTTGGCGATGCTGAAAAGGCCATTGCCGTTGGTGGTAGCGGAGGCTGTGTAGGTATGGCCGTCCTTGCATTGTGCCGAGACGCTGGCCCCGGAGATGGCAGCGCCGGTGGCCGCCGCGCCCGAGAGAGTGACGGAAGTGGCGCCGCCATTTGTGCCGCTGCCGCCGTCGCTGCCGCAGGCGACGAGCATCAGGGCCAGCGTGGTGGTGGCGAGTGCGCGCCGGTGTTTTGGGGGAATGCTGCGGAGCATGTCCTTTCTCCAGGAAGGGCCGGTAATGAAGAAGGGATTTTGCGAAAAGCCGGAAATCGGCCGTTACCCGCAGACAGGGGGGATGGCGTGCCGCTGGTCTGCCGCAATCGCCGCCGGGATTTTGTGGGGTGTTCCGGGTGTGAACGATGTAGGGGAGGGACGTTTGCGGCAGGTCGGGCTTCAGGCCGACACAACGTACGTGATGCCGGGGCTGCGAAGCCGGCCTGCGGAAAAGAAAGCCGGTTCAGGCCAGACCGCGGCGCGTGGCTTCCAGTGCGGCCTGGGCGCGGCTGCTGATGTTGAGTTTCACGTAGAGGTTCTTGATGTAGCTGGCGACAGTGCTTTCCGCGAGGCCCAGGCGGGCGGCCACTTCGCTGACGCGCAGGCCGCGGCCGATATGGGCCAGGACTTCGGTTTCGCGCGGGCTGAGGTCGACCTGCGCAGGGGCGGTGCCGGGCTGCAACTGGCGGAAGTGCTCCAGCATGCGGCGCGCGATGCGCGGCGACAGGGGAGGCTGGCCGAGTTCGAGCTGGCGTATCTGCCAGAGCAACTGGGTGTCGTCCTGTTCCTTGAGCAGGTAGCCGCTGGCGCCGGCGC
>JASLCO010000239.1 GCA_030146505.1 Moraxellaceae bacterium | reverse complement strand
AGCGTGGGCTCGAAAAAGAGACCGCCCAAGGCATGGCGCTTGCCACCCGCCACGATGCGGGCGCCATCTTTTACCGCCTGTGCCAGCAAGGCTTCGGTATGCGTGACGGCCTTTTCATTGATGAGCGGCCCCTGGTTCACGCCCTCTTCCCAGCCGGCACCGACTTTCAGTGTTTTTATGGCCGCGCTGAATTTTTCCACGAAGGCTTCGTGAATGCCGTTCTGTACCAGGATGCGGTTGGTGCAGACACAGGTCTGGCCGGAGTTGCGGAATTTCGAGGCCAGCGCACCGGCAACCGCGGCATCGATATCAGCATCATCAAACACAATGAAAGGTGCATTGCCACCCAGCTCCAGCGAGAGCTTTTTCAGTGTGGGCGCCGATTCGGCATAAAGCTGGCGTCCTACTTCGGTGGAGCCCGTGAAAGACAGTTTGCGTACCACGGGGCTGGCGGTCAGCGTGGGCCCGATGACAGAGGCCGAACCCGTGACGATATTGATCACGCCCGCCGGCACGCCGGCCTCAATCGCCAGCACGGCAGCTGCCAATGCCGACAGGGGGGTTTCCGAAGCAGGCTTGATGACCACGGTGCAACCGGCAGCCAGTGCCGGCCCCACTTTGCGCGTGATCATGGCAATGGGGAAATTCCATGGCGTGATGGCAGCCACCACGCCAATGGGCTGCTTGAACACCAGCAGGCGACGATCTGCGGTGAAGCCGGGAATCACGTCGCCATCAATGCGCTTGGCCTGCTCACCAAACCATTCGATAAACGCAGCAGCATAGGCCACTTCACCACGCGCCTCTGTCAGCGATTTACCCTGTTCATGCGTGAGGATGGCGGCCAGATCCTCCTGATGCTCCATCATGAGCTGGTACCAACGACGCAGTATCTGCGCCTTTTCCTTGGCCGGCTTGCTGCGCCAGGCCGGCAAGGCCGCCTCGGCAGCGGCAATGGCGGATTCTGTTTCAGCCTTGCTGAAGCGCGGCACGCTGGTAATGACGGAATTATTCGCCGGATTGCTGACCGGGAAATTGTCCCCGCTGGCCGCATCCAGCCACTGTCCACCTATCAGGCCCCGCGAGCGCAGCAGATCGGGACGTTTCAGATTCAGGCTCATGCTTGTTCTCCCTTGATTCCTTCATCGATGAGCAGTGGCTCCAATATGGCGCGCAAATCCGCTGGCAGGCTGACCGGCGTATTGCTCTGGCGATCGACATAAACGTGCACGAAATACCCTTCTGCCACTGCTTCCTTTTCATCCTTGCGGAAAATGCCTATGCCGTAGCGCACGCTGGAATTGCCCAGGCGTTCCACGCGCAGGCCCACTTCCAGTTCGTCCGGGAACGCGACAGAAGCGTGATAGGTGCAGCGGGTTTCCACCACCAGGCCCACTACCCCACCATTGTGGATGTCAAGCCAGCCCTTTTTGATCAGATAGTGGTTAACGGCTGTATCGAAATAGCTGTAGTACTGCACATTGTTGACGTGGCCGTAGACATCATTGTCCATCCAGCGCGTGGTCAGCGGCATCAGCGATGGGAAGGCTTCGATACGGGAGCGTACGGCGGGCATGGAAAATTCCTGTCGGAGAAATTATTGATCACGTAGGAGCGGCTTTAGCCGCGAACATCATGGTGCGTTTTTTCGCGGCTAAAGCCGCTCCTGCGGTAAACGGAAGTGTCAGAGCTGTTGCGCGTAAATGGCACGGGCCGCTTCAAAGGTCATGGCACGTGGATTGTTCACCAGCAGGCGCTCGACCTTCATGGCATCGGTGGCCAGAAGATCCAGATCCTTTTCGGCTACACCCACTGCGCTCAGGGTTTGTGCAAATGGCATGGCTGCCACCAGGCGACGCATATCTGCCACAAACCAGCGCGCCGCACTGGCCGCATCCACAAAACGCTGCGCCGGATTCACCACGGCTGCCAGTTCGGCATAGAGCTTTTCGGCGTGGCCGAGGTTGTAATCCAGCACCGGCGCCAGTACCAGCGCATTGCTCAGGCCATGCGGTACATGGAAATGCCCGCCCAGGGGATAAGCCAGTGCATGCACGGCTGCCACAGGCGCATTGGCAAAGGCCATGCCCGCCATCATGGAGCCGGCCAGCATGGCGGATCGGGCCTCGCGGTCGCGGCCGTCCTGCAATACCCGGGGCAGGTTTTCGTACATGAGACGCAGGGCTTCGCGGGCCAGGCCGTCGGCCAGCGGATTCTTCTTGATTTTCGAGGTGTACGACTCGATGGCATGCACCATGGCATCAATGCCGGTCATGGCGGTCACGGCAGGCGGCAGGCCCAGCGTGAGGTCGGCATCAAGAATGGCAAAGTCCGGATAGAGCAGCGGTGACACCACCCCCTTCTTTTCCTGGCTGGGCGTGGTGACGATGGCAATGGCCGTCACCTCGGAACCCGTGCCGGCCGTGGTCGGCACCTGTATCAGGGGCAGGCGCGGCCCCTTGGCCAGGCCTATGCCGTATATGGACTCCAGCGGCTGCGGTGTGGCCGCCAGCAGGGCCACCAGCTTGGCGGTATCCATGGAGCTGCCGCCCCCCAGGCCAATGACCACCTCGGCGCCCGCCGTACGGGCAGCCTCCACCGTAGACAGCACGCGGGCCTCGGGCGGGTCAGCCTCCACATCCTGGTACAGGGTCACACTACAGCCAGCCGCCTCAAGGGCAGCCACGGCTGGCGCAATCACACCGGCCTTCACGAGACCCGGGTCGGTCACCACGAAAAGGCGCTTGCCGGCAACCGTCTCCAGCCATTCCCGGGGGCGCTGCATGGCGCCGGGACGGACGATCACCCTGGGGGTGGTGGCGAAATCGAATTGCATGGCGACTCCTGTTCTTGCCCTGAAACCGGGGACGAAAGACTAGCGCAAGCCCGGCTTCATATGCAGGGCCGGAAAGCCCGGCTTGCAGGCCGCAGGGGCCACACGGTACCAAAAACTCCCGCCACTTTGCCTGCGCCCGCGAATTAGGGCAGAATGCGCCCGTTTTTCAGCCAGCCGGCTGCTACCGAATATCGCACCGAATCTTGTGGGGAACCCCGCTGCATGTCGAAAGAAGACTCTCTTGAAATGGATGGCACCGTCATCGAGACGCTGCCCAACACCATGTTCCGTGTACAGCTCGAAAACGGCCACATCGTGACGGCCCACATCTCGGGCAAGATGCGCAAGCACTACATCCGCATCCTTACCGGCGATGCCGTGAAGGTGGAAATGACGCCCTACGATCTCACCAAGGGCCGCATTACCTACCGCGTGCGCTGAACATACGGACACTGAAAGGCCACTCCTGCGAGTGGCCTTTTCATTTACGCGAGACTCAGCACTTCTCTGTACTTTCATGTTGGCAACACGCCGACTACGCTAGCCGCTTGTCCACCGTGGCAGCCTGCCCATGATTGTTCGTCCCCGCCCCGGCAGCTTCGAGCTGCTGTTCCTCCTGCGTGGCTCCATCGTGCCCACCATTGCCAGCCGCATGCTGGCCATCGTGGCATTCTCCTGTCTGATACTGGTGCTGGAGCGCAGCAGCATCATTCACCTTGCCGAAATCCCCTTGGCCCCCTTCTCTTTTCTCGGCCTTGCCCTTTCTGTCTTTCTCGGCTTCCGCAACAACGCCTGCTACGACCGCTGGTGGGA
>JASLCO010000095.1 GCA_030146505.1 Moraxellaceae bacterium | reverse complement strand
ATCCAGATCAGTTCCTGCTTGAGGAAATATTTCAGGAAGGGAATGCGGCCATTGAAGAGGCGGAAGAGCACCATGATGTCCACCCAGCTCTGGTGGTTGGCGATCACGAAATACCAGCTTTGGCGGTTCAGGCCGGCCGGTAGTTGCACATCCCATTCAATGCGCGGCAGCAGGCGCAGCAGGAGGTGGTTGTTGATATGGCCCCAGGTAGTGGCGTAGCCAAGCAGAAGCGCGGTAATCGCCGCGCGCAGGCTTTGCGTGGGCATGAGGAAGCGCAATGGCATGCAGAGCACGATGAGCGAGGCGAAGAAGATGGTGTTGAGGGCAAGCCCCGTGAAAAGGATCACGGCAAGCAGCGGGGCGGGAAGAAAGGCAAGCATGTTGTTCTCGGCCGGCGGGAATATGCCCGCTAGTGTTGCAATCCCTGCCGGTATTCGCCCGGGGTGAGGCCGGTCCATTTCTTGAAGGCGCGGTGGAAAGTGCTGGGCTCGGAAAATCCCATGAGGTGAGCGATTTCGGCAATGCCGAGCTGCGGACGGCTCAGGTAGTAAATGGCGGCATCGCGGCGCACCTGGTCCTTGATGCCCTGATAGGAACTGTTTTCTTCCTTGAGGCGACGGCGCAGGGTTTGTGGCGTAAGCCCCAGCTCTTCGGCCACTTCCTCGAATTCCGGGAATTCCCGCGTGAAATCCTGGCCCAGCATGGCACGTATCTGCGCGGTGAGCAGCTGTGCATTGGTGGGCGGCGCAAACAGGCTGTTGGGGGTTTCGCGCAGAAAGGCCTTGAGGGTGGCTTCGTTCTGCATCAGCGGGTAATTGAGATAAGCCGAGCTGAATACCAGGCTGTTGCGCGGCTGGTTGAAGCGCAGCGGGCAATGGAAAAGCATGTGGTAATCCTCCACATGTGCCGGCGGGGCATAGGCAAACGTGGCTTCAATCAGCGGAATGCGCTGGTCGATCAGCCAGCTGGAAAGGCGGTGGATGATGGTCATCATGGATTCGGTGCAGATATGCATGGCATCCATGGCCGGATCGTCCCAGCGTATGGACACTTCCACGCGGTCTTCGTGATGCCGCAGGCGCAGGTGCACGTCGTTGCCGAATATCTCGTAGAAGCGCAGGCCGCGACGCAGTGCGCCGCGCAGGGTGGGCAAATGGATGATGGAATGGCACATCAGCGCAAAACTGCCGAAGGGTGTGCGGCGGCGTCCGCCCAGCAGGAAGAATTCATCGTTGACCAGGCGCATGAGGCCGAGGGTGATGTCGCTGTATTGCTGGGTGCTGATGCGGCGTTCGGGCTGTTCCAGGTCCGCCACGGCAAGGCCGGCCGATTCCAGCAGGGGCGCAAGGCGCGATGCCTCCAGGCCGCTCAGGCGTATGGCTTCGGTGACGTAATGCAGTGCTACACCCTGATTTGCGGACATCTTGAAGAAAATTCCTGTCTGACCAATCACTTGCCAAGCGGATGGCACCGCATGGTAGCCAATGCCTTCCTTGGCCCGCAATGATTGAGTGGTCTGGTCAATCACTTTTTTTGGCCGGGCTTTCCTTCGTACCAGCCGGTTCCGGGTTGGCCCCCATTTCCTGTGGTCTTTGCCGGTGGGGCATCAGCCCGACCGGCAGGCATCCCGCAGAACGCCCTGTCAATCCACCTGCTTTATTCCCGCGAGGCGCCGGGCATACCACTTCTTCTGTTCCACATTCATCTGGCGCTGGATCTGTATGCGCTGGGCCTGCGGGCTGCCGGCACCGTGCATGGACTCGGTGAGATAGCCCACGGCATTGCGGCCCAGGGTCATGTTCTCGATGAGGCGCAGCATGCGCACACGGGTTTCCGTGGGGATGTCGGTCTTGCCCTTGAGGTATTTCTCCAGGATGGGGCCGACTTCCTCATGGTTGAAATCCTGCTCGGAGGGCAGGGTGACCATGATGCCGCCGGCAATGTCCTGGGCCAGGCGCGCAATCTCGTAGGGGAAGCGCGTGACATTGTGCTTGCAGACGTTCGACAGCATGGAATCGTTCATGAAGATGCCGGAAGGCAGCTTCTGCGCGGCATAGGAAGAGGCAATACCGGAGGAATAAATCGTCTCGTTGAGATGGGTCATTTCAACGAGCTTGTCCTTGATATGCGAGACGGTTTCCACGCCGTTGTATTCCGCAACAGCGGCCGCCGCACCCACCATCACATCACCGAGGCCGGTTTTGCAGACATAGGATGCGCGGTGATAGGCCGTGAAGCGCGCCACCATTTCCTGGGCGAACTCATATTCGCCGTCCATGAATACATGCTCATAGGGAATGAAGACGTGATCGAAAACGGTGAGGGTCTCCTGGCCGCCGAATTCGGCATTGCCCACATCGATATTGCCGCCTTCCAGGGCGCGTGTATCGCAGCTCTGGCGGCCATAGATATAGGTGATGCCTTCAGCATCCACGGGCACGGCGCCGACCACGGCCCAGTCCTTGTCCTTCTCGCCCAGATTCATGGTGGGCATCACGAAGATCCAGTGCGAATTCAGGCCGCCCGTCATATGCGCTTTCGCGCCGGTGACGAAGATGCCTTTCTCGTTACGGCCGGTGATGTGCAGGAAGAGATCCGGATCGCTTTGCTCATGCGGACGCTTGCTGCGATCACCTTTCGGGTCGGTCATGCCGGCGCCGATGATGATATTGTTTTCCTGCGCCTTCTTCAAAAAGTCGATATAGCGGGCGTGATAGGGCGTACCGTGTTTCTGGTCGATGTCATAAGTGATGGAGTGCATCACGCTGATGGTGTCGAGACCGGCGCAACGCTGGAAGCAGGTGCCGGTCAGCTGGCCCATGCGGCGCTGCATCTTGTTCTTTTTAACGAGATCGTCCGGCGATTCCACGATATGCAGGAAGCGGTTCACCGTGGCATTAATCAGTGGTGAATACGCGGTGGCCAGCTCCGGGTCTTCAATGGCCAGATCATAGGTCTGGCGCAGGGCATTCATGGAGGGGCGAATCAGCGGATTGTCCACCGGATTCGGTTCTTCCTTGCCGAAAAGGAAAAGCTTGAG
>JASLCO010000217.1 GCA_030146505.1 Moraxellaceae bacterium | reverse complement strand
ATTCAACAGCCTGTGCATGGGAAATTACAAGTTTATCCTGAGATAGATCCTCAGTTGGGTTGGTATCAATATGTTCCTAATATGGATGGCTTTATAGGTGTTGATCATTTCTCATTTGAAGTTACAACTCCTCAAGAATTAGTAATAGAAGTAAATTATGTAATGTACGTATCGGCTGACGCTAATGCTGACTATCTTTGTGGGGAAAAGAGTCAGTGGAAAATCTCTGTTGTTGATCTTCCGGGGCAGTCTCTTGGTCAGATTAGCTCTGGAGTTATTAAGTTGGATTCTGATGCCGCCGGCCATGGCTGGTACTTCGACTGGCAAGGCACTGGTGACGACTGGCTTCCCACCTCCAGCCCCAACGAATGGATGGCCCGCCCCGGTTCGGCTGCTGACGGCCACATGGATTTCCTCTCCGTCTTCCTGCATGAATATGGCCCTGCCCTGGGCCTGGATCACAGTACCGACAGCCATGATTTGATGGCAACCACGCTGCAGCCGGGTATGCGCCGCTTGCCCTCGGCGTAGGAACTGGCGTTGTGCCGTCAGTGAGACCATCGGCTTGGGCTTGCCTGCCCATGAACTTCTCACCTTCCGCGTGCGCCTGTAGACTTGCTGGCCAGTCAAGCAAGACTCCGCCATGCCTCAAACCATCCCCCCCGATTCTGTCGGCCTTGTCACGCCGCAGACTGTGCATTTTGCCGAGCCGCTCACGCTGGAGTGCAAGCGCACCCTGGCCGGCTTCGACATCGTGTATGAAACCTACGGCACGCTGAACGAGCTGCGCGACAACGCCGTGCTGATCTGCCATGCCCTTTCCGGTCATCACCATGCCGCCGGCTATCACAGCATGGAAGACAGCAAGCCGGGTTGGTGGGATGAATGCATAGGCCCGGGCAAGGTCATAGACACCGGCAAATTCTTCGTTGTGGCGCTGAACAATCTTGGCGGCTGCAACGGTTCCACCGGACCTTCTTCACTGAATCCGGAGACCGGTCAGAATTACGGTCCGGATTTTCCCATGGTCACGGTGAAAGACTGGGTGAATGTGCAGGCTCGCCTTGCCGACCATCTGCATATTGCGCAATGGGCGGCCGTGGTCGGTGGTTCTCTCGGTGGCATGCAGGTGCTGCAATGGTCCATCGACTATCCCGAGCGCATACGCCATGCCGTGGTGATTGCCAGTGCGCCCAAACTTTCTGCGCAGAACATCGCCTTCAATGAGGTGGCGCGCCAATCCATCATTTCCGATCCGGATTTCCACGGCGGCCGCTACTACCAGCACGATACCTATCCGCGCCGTGGCCTCATCCTTGCGCGCATGGTGGGCCACATCACCTATCTCTCCGACGAGGCCATGAAGCAGAAATTCGGTCGAGATCTGCGCTCCGGCCAGTTCATGTACGGCTTCGATGTGGAATTCCAGGTGGAGTCCTATCTGCGCCATCAGGGCGAAACCTTTTCGCGCAATTTCGACGCCAATACCTATCTGCTCATGACCAAGGCGCTGGATTATTTCGATCCGGCCCGTGATTACGACAACAATCTGCCGGCCGCGCTGTCGCGTGCACAATGCGGATTCCTGGTTGTGTCTTTCACCACCGACTGGCGCTTTGCACCGGACCGCTCGCGTGAAATCGTGGATGCCCTCATGCAGGAGGGCAAAGACGTGGTCTATGCCGAAGTCGATGCGCCGCAGGGCCATGATTCTTTCCTGCTGGCCATCCCGCGCTATCTGGATATCTTCGGTGCCTATATGCAGCGCATTACGGTCGGTGGCGGTGTGACGCACTCCGGTGAAAATGTGGCAGGAGACAGTCATGCGGCTTGATCTTGCGCTGGCCGAACAATGGGTGAAGCCGGGCACACGTGTGCTCGATCTCGGTTGTGGTGATGGCGAGTTGCTGGCGCATCTGCGCGACAATTTCGGTGTTCGTGGCTATGGTCTGGAAATTGACGCGGGAAAGATAACCGGAGCCATACGCCGTGGCGTGAATGTGATCGAGCAGAACCTGAATCTGGGGCTGGGTAATTTTCGTGACGGCAGCTTTGAAACCGTCATCATGACCCAGGCCCTGCAGGCCGTGGAGCAGCCGGATGTGCTGCTGGATGACATGCTGCGCGTAGGTCGTGAAGCCATCATTACCTTCCCGAATTTTGCGCACTGGACTACACGCTTTTACCTCGGTGTAAAAGGCATGATGCCGGTGTCAGAGGCGTTGCCTTACACCTGGTACAACACGCCGAATATCCATCTCTGTACCTTCAAAGACTTTGACGCGCTTTGTGCTTCCAAAGGTATCGTGGTGCTGGATAGACTGGCCGTGGATGGTGGTCAGCAGGGCAGTGTGCTGGCAAAGCTCTTCCCCAATCTTTTCGGTGAAATCGCGATTTATCGCGTAACCCGCAAGCAGTTTGGCTTCAGGGCTGCGGTTTAATCCGTCGTTTCCGGTCTTCATCATGAAAAAACTCGTTATCGCCACCGGCAATGCCGGCAAGCTGAAAGAGCTGCAGGCCCTTCTGGCCGATTCCGGCTTCGACATCATTTCCCAGAAAACACTGGGTGTGAGCGATGCCGATGAAACCGGTCTCAGCTTTGTCGAAAATTCCATCCTGAAAGCGCGCCATGCTGCTAAAGCGACGGGTCTGCCGTCGCTGGCCGATGATTCCGGTCTGTGCGTGGATGCTCTGGGTGGTGCGCCCGGAATTTATTCGGCGCGCTATTCCGGCGAAGGTGCGACGGATGCCGGCAATAACGCGAAATTGCTGGAAGCACTGAAATCACATCGTGGTGCTGCGGCACTGACAGCGCGTTTTGTCTGTGTACTGGCGCTGGTGCGTCATGCCGATGACCCCCTGCCATTGATCTGTCAGGCAGAGTGGGAGGGTGAAATCCTGGAAGCGGCTCGGGGTGAGCAGGGTTTTGGGTACGACCCGCTTTTCTTCGTGCCCGGCGAAGGCATGAGCAGCGCGGAGCTGTCGCGCGAACGCAAGAACCAGATCAGTCATCGTGCCCGGGCGCTGCAGCAGTTGCGCTCGCGAATAAACGATTTTCTCTGAGCCTTAGCGCTTGGCCATTTTCAGGATGGCTTTCCATTCCGCAGCGCTGACCGGCATCACGGAGAGCCGTGAGCCTTTTTGTACCAAAGCCAGTTCTGCCAGTGCGATATTGGCTTTGAGTTCGGCCAGTGGCAGTACGCTGCTGAAGCTTTCCTGAAAGCGCACATCCACACCATCCCAGCGAGGCTTGTCCGTGGGCGATTTGGGGTCGTAATACGGGCTTTCCGGATTGAATTGCGTGGGGTCGGGATGGGCGGCTTTGGCAATGGCCATGATGCCGACTATGCCGGGCTCCGGGCAGCTGGAGTTGTAGAAGAAGGCCTCGTCGCCGACTTTCATCTCGCGCATGAAGTTACGGGCCTGATAGTTGCGTACGCCATCCCAGAGGGAGGTCTTGCGCTTTTTCAGATCCTCTATGGAAAACACCGACGGTTCGGATTTCAATAACCAGTAGGCCATTTCCTGTTCTCCTTTGTTTGTCAGCTCGCCAGAAGCCCGCTCATGATTGCACCTCCGCCGCTTGCGCTCTACCTCCATGTGCCCTGGTGTGTGCGCAAATGTCCTTACTGTGATTTCAACTCGCATGAGGCCGCTGAGTCCATTCCCGAGCAGGAGTATGTGCAGGCTGTACTGGCGGATTTGCAGCAGGATACTTCGCAATATCCGGATATGGTGCAAGGTCGCCCTATCAGCTCCATTTTTATAGGTGGCGGCACACCTTCCCTGTTTTCGCCTGCGGCTTATGAGGCCATCTTTTCCGGCCTGCAAAAACATCTGCAATTTGTGCCGGATATAGAGATAACGCTGGAGGCCAATCCCGGCACGGTGGAGCAGGAAAAGTTCCGGCGTTATCGCGCGTTGGGCATCAATCGCCTGTCCATAGGCGTGCAAAGTTTCTCGCCGGAGAAATTGCAGGCACTGGGGCGAATACACGGCCGTGATGAAGCACTGCGCGCCGCAGAGGCGGCCAGAAATGCCGGCTTCGATAATTTCAATATCGATCTCATGCATGGCCTGCCGGGGCAGTCGCTGGAGGAAGCGGTGGCCGATGTACAGCAAGCCATTGCATTAGGGCCTACGCATATTTCCTGGTATCAGCTCACCATAGAGCCCAATACGGTTTTCTATCGCGATCCGCCGGTACTGCCGGAGGACGATACGCTTTGGGCCATACAGGAAGCGGGGCAGGAATTGCTGGCCGCAAAAGGTTACGGGCAATACGAAGTTTCCGCTTATGCCAAAGCAGGACGTGAATGCCGGCATAACCGCAATTACTGGGAGTTCGGTGACTATCTGGCACTGGGTGCTGGCGCGCATGGCAAAGTGACACGGGCTGATGGAGTTTTCCGCTATAACAAGACGCGTTTGCCGCGTGATTATCTGGCCGCGGCATCCAGCGGAAAATTCACGGCTTCCTCCGGCTTTGTGCGGGATGAGGAGCTGGTATTCGAATTCATGCTCAATGCCCTGCGTTTACGCGATGGAGTGCCGGCGGAACTGTTTGCTCAGCGCACGGGTCTGTCGCTATCCCTGATTGAAGCAAGGCTGGCCGATTTGCGCGCACGCGGTTTGTTGCAGGCAGAAAAAAGCCGGCTGGCCTGTACGGCCACCGGCTTCAATTATCTCAATACCGTGCTGGAAGAGTTCCTTGCCTGAGCGCGCTTACTGCTTGCGGTAAATCAGGTCCCACACGCCATGGCCGGCTCTATGGCCGCGCGCTTCGAACTTGGTAAGCGGACGGAAATCCGGGCGCGGATGGTACTGCCCTTTACCGGCCGTATTCTCATAGCCGGGCGCCGTTTCCATATGCTCCAGCATCCATTCTGCATAATTCTGCCAGTCCGTGGCCATATGGAAGAGGCCGCCGGTTTTCAGCTTGCGGCGAATCAGCTCGGCATTGGCATGATTCACGAAGCGGCGCTTGTAGTGACGCGCCTTCTGCCAGGGGTCGGGAAAATAAAGCTGGAAGGTATCAATACTGCCGTCAGCAAAGCATGTTTCCAGAAGCTCCAGTGCATCTTCATCGAGTATGCGTACATTGCTGATGCCTTGCGTGCCCAGTTCGAAGCACAGCTGAGCCACGCCGGGCTCGTGAATTTCAATGCCTATGAAGTCGCGCTCCGGCGCTGCCTTGGCCATTTCCGCCAAGGTATGACCCATGCCAAAGCCCACTTCAACCGTGAGTGGCGCTTCGCGCCCGAAGACTGCTTTCTGGTCAAAAGCATCACGGCTGCGTGGCAACAGGAAGCGCGGTGCAAACTCTTCCATGCCCTGTTTTTGCGAGGCGGTAAAAGGCGAGGAGCGACGCATGAAAGTCTGTATGCGGCGCATGAAGGGTTTGTTCTCGATATCGCTCACGAAGGCTACCAACAGCAATGGCCCGGATTAAATCCGGGCTGAAAAAATGGATTAGAAGAATTTGCCGGCCAGCGGGCTGGAGGCGGAGCCGTAAAGCTTTTTCTCCATACGCCCGGCAAGAAAAGCTTCGCGTCCAGCCTCAATGGCTTTTTTCATGGCCGAGGCCATGAGCACAGGATTTTGTGCTTTCGCGATAGCGGTATTCATCAGCACGGCCTCGCAGCCCAGCTCCATGGCAAAGGCGGCATCGGAAGCTGTGCCCACGCCGGCATCCACCAGCACGGGCACTTTGGCCTGCTCAATGATGATGCGGAGGTTATAAGGATTTACCACGCCGAGACCGGAACCTATCAGCGAGCCCAAGGGCATCACGGCCACACAGCCGATTTCTTCAAGGCGCTTGGCGATAAGGGGATCGTCGGAGGTGTAAACCATCACATCGAAGCCGTCCTTCACTAGCACTTCCGCGGCTTTCAGGGTTTCCACTACATCGGGATAAAGCGTGTGGTCATTAGCCAGCACTTCCAGCTTCACCAGCTTGTGACCATCAAGAAGTTCACGGGCAAGGCGACAGGTGCGCACGGCATCGTCGGCGGTATGGCAGCCGGCGGTATTGGGCAGGATGGTGTATTTATCCGGTGAAATCACATCCAGCAAATTCGGCTCGCCGGCATTCTGGCCGATATTGGTGCGGCGTATGGCGACGGTGACGATTTCAGCGCCGGAGGCTGCAATGGCCTCACGGGTTTCGTCGAAATCCTTGTATTTGCCGGTGCCGACCAGAAGGCGTGAAGAATAGCTTTTGCCAGCGATGGTGAAGGTGTCAGTCATTTTATTTACCGCCATTCCCGCAGGGCAGGAATTTTTTGAGGAATGCTTT
>JASLCO010000198.1 GCA_030146505.1 Moraxellaceae bacterium | reverse complement strand
TTCGAGGTCGAGGACGACCGCATCAAGGTGGCCAGTCCGCGCATCCTGCAGGCCGGCATCGAGCTCTTCCAGGCCGGCATTCCGCTGGACGCCCTGCTGCGCCAGATCGAGGTGCTGCGCGAGGATACCGACCGTCTCACCCGCAGTTTCGTGCAGCTCATCGCCAACCATCTGGTCGAGCCGATCAGCCACAACAGCCTGCCCAGTCCGGAAGAAATCGCCCAGATCGGCCAGGTCATCGAGCGCCTGCGTCCGCTGGCGGAAAGCGTGGTGAATGCCGAGATGGCCAAGGGCCTGCGCCGCCATGCCAATGTCTATATCGGCGACAAGTTCCGCGAAATCCTCAAGCATTACGATGCCGACGGGGCAAGGGCACAAAGGCCTGCCAAGTAAGCAGGCACCTGCCTTTCGTCCCGGCACGACCCTGCCTGCCCCGGGGCGGGGGCCGGCTTCTTGTATTCCGTTTCTCCCATCCGCCGTACCTGGCTCCAGCCGTCGTCGGCTGCAAATAGCCTCCTCTTCCTCGCCGTCACGAGATTGCAGCCTTTCTGACACATTGGCGGACGGCACTGCTAAACTCCGCGCCTCGCCATGCAGCCAGGAGTCCGCGATGTTCGGTCGCTTCATGCCCAAAGAGGGCAAGTTCTTCGATCTCTTCAATGCCCATGCCAAGGAAATCGTCCGTGGTGCCGACGCCCTGGTGGCCCTGATGGCGGCCCTGGGCCGCAAGCATGAAGAGGCCGTGGCGCATGCCGATTCGATTGATGCCATTGAAGCGCGTGCCGACAAGGTCACCCACGAAACCATCGCCCTGCTGCATTCCACCTTCATCACGCCGCTGGACCGCGACGAGATCCACAAGCTGATTTCTTCCATGGACGACGTGCTGGACACCATCCAGGATGCCGCCCAGACCGTGGCCATGTACGACATCCGCCGGGCCACGCCGGAAGCCATACGCTTTGCCGAAATCATCCGTGCTTCTGCCGAGAAAGTGCAGGAAGGCGTGGGCCTGCTGGCCGACATGGACAACGGCCCGGCCATCCTCCAGGCCGCGCGCGACATCGACAAACTGGAAAGCGAGGCCGACCAGGTGCTGCGCGAGGCGATGTCGCGCCTGTTCCGCGAAGAGTCCGACGTGCGCGAGCTCATCAGGCTCAAGGCCATCTACGAGCTGCTGGAAACCGTGACCGACCACTGCGACGACGTCGGTAACCTGCTCGAAGCCATCGTTCTCGAAAATTCCTGAGGCTGCCCAGCGCATGGAGACTGTGTCCATGACCTTCGGGGTCATCCTCTTCCTGATCTTCCTGGCTCTGGCCTTCGATTTCATGAACGGCTTCCATGATGCCGCCAACTCGATTGCCACCGTGGTTTCCACCGGCGTGCTCAAGCCGCATCACGCCGTGGGTTTTGCCGCCTTCTTCAATTTCCTGGCGTTTTTCATCTTTCCGCTGAAAGTGGCCGCCACCATCGGCAAGGGCACGATAGATCCCTCCATCATCGACCATTACGTGATTTTCGGCGCGCTGGTCGGTGCCGTGTCCTGGAACCTCATCACCTGGTATTTCGGCATTCCCTCCAGTTCCTCGCACGCACTGATCGGCGGTCTCGTGGGCGCCGCGCTGGCCAAGGCCGGCCCCAGCTCGCTGATTTCCGGCGGCCTCATCAAGACCGTGGCCTTCATCGTGATCTCGCCGCTGCTGGGCTTTATCTTCGGCTCCTTGCTGATGCTCTGCGTGGGCTGGATTTTCTTCCGCGTGAGCCAGCGCCGCGTGGACAAGTATTTCCGCCGCATCCAGCTGTTTTCCGCCTCGCTCTACAGCCTGGGCCACGGCGGCAACGATGCGCAGAAAACCGCCGGCATCATCTGGATGCTGCTCATTGCCGCCACGCTCTCCAATCCGGATGTGCTGCCGAAATGGATGCAGGCCCATCCCGACCACCTGCCCGGCTGGATCGTGGCGGCCTGCTACATCACCATCGGCTTCGGCACCATGTTCGGCGGCTGGCGCATCGTGAAGACCATGGGCCAGAAAATCACCAAGCTGAAGCCCGTGGGCGGTTTCTGTGCCGAAACCGGCGGTGCCATGACACTGTTCATTGCCACCGCACTGGGCGTGCCGGTGTCCACCACGCACACCATCACCGGTGCCATCGTCGGCGTGGGCGCCACCAAGAAGCTGTCGGCCGTGCGCTGGGGCGTGGCCGGTGGCATTGTCTGGGCGTGGATACTCACCATCCCGGCCAGCGCGCTGATCGCGGCGATTTTCTGGGCCATAGGCACGGAAATCCTGTAAGGATCGTGTTCGTGAAAAAGCCCGCTTGTGCGGGCTTTTTTCTGGCGCCGCAGGTGCGAATGAATTAGCAGCTACTTTTCCTGCACACATTCCCGGTGGCGGGATAAGATTTGTCGGCACCGATGAGAGCAGGCAATGTCCGAACATCCCCCTCTTCCTCCCGATTCCCGCCCGCCGCTGTCTGCCCCCATGCGCTACCTGCTGCTGGTATTTGCCTGGCTGTGCGTGGTGCTGGCCATCATCGGCGCCATTCTTCCCGGCATGCCGACCACGGTTTTCGTGCTCATGGCGGCGTGGGCGGCAGCACGCAGCTCGCCGCGTTTCTCGCACTGGCTGGAAAGCCACCGCTTTTTCGGTCCGATGATCCGGGACTGGCGTGCCGGCGGTTATGTCAGCCGCCGAGCCAAATGGAGCGCGGGCATCACCATGGCGGTATCCATCGCCATCCTTTTCCTTGCACCCACGCCCCGGGTGGTCGCCGTTTCCGCCACCGCCACCATGCTGATCATCCTGGCCTGGTTGTGCAGCCGGCCCGAGCGCCCTATTCGCGACGCCGACTGAACATGAAGCGGCCGGCCACCAGCGTGAAGCTGGCGACGATGGCCACCACGATCCAGAAACCTTCCGCATCCTGCGCCAGTGGAATGCCGCCGACGTTCATGCCGAACAGGCCGGCAATGATGTTGATGGGCAAGGCCAGCACCGACACCGTGGTCAGCACGAAAAGGCTGCGGTTGTCCTGCTCGTTGATCTGCGCGGCAATTTCTTCCTGCAGCAGCTTGATGCGTTCCTGCAGCGCCGTCATGTCGCTCAGCACGTTCGAGAATTCTTCCGTGGACTGGCGCAGCTCCAGCACGTCTTCCTCGCTCATCCATTCCGGCGGCCGGTTGAGCAGGCGGAACAGGGCGGAGGGTTCCGGTGCCAGCAGGCGCTGCAGCCGTATCAGCAGGCGCCGGTAGGAACCCAGATGGCTGCGGCTGCCTTCCACGCGGTCCAGCAGCAGACTGTCTTCAATGCTGTCTATGCGCGCGGCCAG
>JASLCO010000139.1 GCA_030146505.1 Moraxellaceae bacterium | reverse complement strand
GGCGGACTGGCCCAGGGCCATGGCGTCGGCGGGGGCTTTCACCGTGTAACGGGCGCGGAAGGTGCGTGTGACCGGGTCGGCGGCGGCCGCCAGTTCACGCAACTGGGCGGGATAGCGGCTGTCGGGGCGGGCCCAGAGGCGTACTTCCGCTTTGGCGGCTTTTGCGAGCGGGGTGCGGTCTTCGGGAAATTCCACTTCGATCTCGCGGGCGCCGTCCTGCGCCAGGCGTATCACCGGCTGGCCGGCACCCACCACTTCGCCCACGTCGGCTTCGACGGCCGTCACCACGCCGTCGGTATCGGCCCGCAGCGAGGTGTCCACCAGGCGGTTCTTTTCCAGCGACATGCCGCTGGCGGCCTGGTCGTGCTGCGCTTCGGCCGCCGACAGCTCCACGCGCTTCCTGTCCAGGTCGGTTTGCGAGACATAGCCTTTCTTGCTCAGCTCTTCGTAGCGTGCAAATTCCGAGCGGGCATTGTCCCGTTGTGCCTTGGCGGCAATGAGCTGGGCGCTGGCGGATTGGTCCGAGAGCTGGAAGTCGCGTGGATCAAGCCGTGCCAGTTCCTGTCCCTTGTGCACGCGCTGCCCGGTTTCCACGAGGCGCGCAATGATCTTGCCGCCAACGCGGAAACCGAGGCCCGATTCGATCCGTGCGCGTACCTCGCCGGCGAAATCGGTGGCGGCGCCCACCGTGCTGTCGCCCACGGTCAGCAGCTTGACCGGGCGCTCGGGGGCGGCCGGTGTGTCGTGGCGGCTGCAGGCGGCCAGCGGCAAGGCGGTGCTGGCAATCACGAGAGAGGCAAGCAGGGTCCGGGTCATGGGAGTGATCCTGTCGGAGTGGTGTCGGATGGGATGGTGGCCGGGGCTGCGGGCAGCATCAGGCCGTCGTAGAAAATCGTGACGATCTCGTCCACATAGGCCGCAATCGCTTCCGGCGTGGCCAGACGGGGGGCGAGCGCCGGCTTGTAGAGGCCGGGCACGACCAGCATGCGCATGATGCCCAGCACCATGCCGGTACAGGCTTCATGCGAGAGCTTGCGCATGAGGCCCTGGGCAATGGCTTCGTCCACCAGGGCGTGGATGCGGTTGGTGTAGGGCACGAGATAGTGCCGGCGCAGGTGCTCGGCGCGCTCGGTATCGCCTTCGCCCTCGCGGAACATGAAGGCGATGGCTTCGGCCTGCAGCGCCATCATGCTGAGCGAGGCCTTGAGGTTGTTGCGCAGGCGCCAGGCCACATTCGGGGCTTCCATGCCTTCCAGTGTCTGGATGAGGCGCTGGTAGAGCGGCAGGAACACGCTGTCGGCCGCCTCGAACCAGAGCTGCTGCTTGCTGCCGAAATGATGGGAAAGCAGGCTGTCGCTGACGCCGCACTCGCGGGCGAGCTGGCGCAGGGAAACCCCCTCATAGCCCTGGCGGGCAAAGGCCTCGAAGGCCTTTTGCAGGATGGCCTCGCGCGGCATGGCGGAGTCGTCCCGGCTGGGGCGGCCGCGTTTGCGCAGGGGCAGGCAATCCTGGAGGGGGCAGTCGCGCATGGGGCGGTTTTTATTTTATTGGTCGGGTGACCAATAGAATCACTGCGCCGGTTTCATGTCATCCCTGCCGGCCCGGCTTTTGACGGTCTTTTTGCGACCGGCCGGTTTCGCTCCTGGAGTAATGGTCATGAAGCCGCTGGCCGTGCCATTGCGTGCCCAGGCCGGGGAAATGATGGGAGCGGTACCGGCATGTTCATGCATGGTGCCGCGATGCAGGGTGAAGGCTCCGAACTGTTCATTGATCTCGTCCATGACCTGGTTGCTGGCCCGGCTTTGCGGCAGGCCGAAAAAATCCGGCTGGGTGCCGGCTGGCGTGGGTTCACTGCTGTGCACATAAATCTGCTGCACCACCTCGCCAAACCAGTACTGGCGCAGGAAGCGCTTGCAGAGCTGGAAGATGGCGAGGCCGTCGTCCGTGGGTTGTTCGGTCTGCAGGGAGGCATGGCGCCAGCCTTCCGGCGCGCGCAGGCCGATATGGAAATCACGCACCATGAGGCCATCGCGACGCAGGCGCACGGCCATCTTTTCCGCCAGGTGCATGTAATAGGTTTGCAGTACGGCCGCGTTGCGCAGGCCGGGCGGCATGACCTTGGCGTGGCTCAGGGATTTCTGTTCATGCTGGCGCATATCCACGGGTGCAGGATCCCGCCCTTGCGCCATCAGCCAGAGGCGGCGGCCGAGATTGCCGAAGCGCTTGGCGGGAATGCTGATGGGGATTTTCTTCATGTCGCCGCAGACATGCACACCGTATTCGGCAAAGAACTGGCCCATGCCGGGGCCTATGCCGCAGAGCTCGGTGAGGGGGACTTCCGCCAGCATGGCTTCCGCTTCTTCCGGCAAAACAATCAGTGAGCCCTGCGGCTTGTTTTGCTTGGCCGCCCATTTCGCCGTGGTCTTGTCGCCGGAGAGTCCGACCGAGCAGGTGAGGCCGCCGGAGGCCTCCAGCACGGTCTGTTGTATGAGCCCGATGATGCGTTCGGGCTGGTAGCGGTAATAGCTCTGGCAGGAGGTGAGGTCGAGGAAGGCTTCGTCCACCGAGAACACCTCGATTTCCGGCGTCACATCCTGCAGGGCGGCCATGATGCGGCCGGAGATTTCCGCATAGCGTGCCGGGCGGGCGACCACGCGAACGAAGTCCCGGCACATGCCGGAGGCGTCGGCGCAACGCGTGCCGGTACGAATCCCCAGGCGCTTGGCCTCATAGGAGGCCGCGACAATGGATGAGCCCTGCTCGCCATTGACGATGCCTACCGGACGGCCGCGCAGGCGTGGATTGTCCATCTGCTCCACCGAGGCGAAGAAGGCGTCCATGTCGACGAGGGCGACCATGCGGCGCCAGGGCAGCGGCTTAATTATACTGTTCATATGATCAGTATAATTAAGCCGCTTTCAGGAGAGCAAGCAGAAGGGCCGTGTTCCCGGTAACAAAACCGGTGTTACCGCCGTCTGCATGTGTTTCCTGCCGTAACCGGGGACAGGCGGAAGAAATCCGGGACTGAATGGTCGCTTGGGGCGGGATGCACATTCGCTGTCGCGTTGTGGACATCGCCGGACAGCTGGGAGACATCCCGAGACAAGTCGTGGACAGATGCTGCCAAAAGTGCCCCCAGTGATGGCATCACGCCGCTCTTGGCATCCGCCGTGCTCTTTGTCGCGCCATCGGAAGAAGAGGGTGCCTGGCGCCCGGTATGCAGTCTCCGTCCAAAAAACAGAACAAGGAGCGAATCATGAAAAAGGTTTTTGCCACCGCCCTCATGCTGCTGTCGGGCTTTATGTTGTCGGGTCATGCCGCTGCCGGCACCTATACCCAGACCAAGTACCCCATCGTGCTGGCGCCGGGTGTGCTGGGTTTCGACAAGATACTGGGCATTGAATATTTCTATGGCATCCCGGCCGCCCTCGGCAGCGATGGGGCCAAGGTCTATGTGACCTCCGCTTCCGCCTTCAATACCTCCGAAGCCCGCGGCGAGCAGATGCTGGCACAGGTGCAGACCATTCTTGCCATCAGCGGCGCGCAGAAGGTGAACCTCATCGGCCACAGCCACGGCGGTTTTTCCTCACGCTACGTGGCGGCGGCCATTCCTTCGCGCGTGGCGTCGGTCACCACGGTGGGTTCGCCGGTGAAGGGCACGCCGGTAGCCGACCTCGTGGTGCAGTTCACCGCCAATCCCGCCATTGGTGGCATCGTGGGCACGGTGGGCAATGCCTTTTCCAAGCTTGTCAGCACCCTGGGTGGCAAGAACTACAACGAAGACATCCTGGGGTCGCTGGCCTCGCTGAGCACGGCCGGTGCCGCCAATTTCAATGCCCGTTTCCCGGCCGGCGTGCCGGCCTCGGCCTGCGGCGAAGGTGCTTATTCTGCCAATGGCCAGCGCTTCTATTCCTGGGGCGGCACCGGTGTCGTGACCAATATCCTGGACCCGCTGGACATCCTCTTCGGCGCCACCAGCATCGCCTTTGCCGGCAAGGCCAGTGATGGCCTGGTGGGCCAGTGCAGCAACCACTTCGGCCAGGTGTTGCGCGACAACTATCCCTGGAACCACGGAGACGAAATCAACCATCTCTTTGGCCTGCGCGGCCTGTTCACCACCGATCCCAAGACCGTGTATCGTGACCAGGCCAATCGCCTGAAGGTTGCCGGACTTTGAAAGCGGCGTGACAAACCCGTGATCACGACAATGGCGGCCTGAAAGCCGCCATTGTCGTTTCAGGGGCTCCTTGCCGGGCTGGCGGGCATCAACAACAAAAACAACGAAGAGCATGGGCCGGTATGAAAAAAGGCATGGTGCTGGGCGGGCTGGCTGTCGTGCTCCTGCTGGTGGCGGTGACGGTTTTCTTTTCTTCAGGCAGCGAATCGGTGACAGGGCAGCCGCTTGCCGCTTCCCCCTTGCGGACAGAGTCCGGCGCCATGCCGGCGTCCGGAGGACTCGAGTCTTTCACCACCGGGCTGGAACAGCTTCCCGCTTCCCTGCAGGGGACCGAGGTGGATGGCGAACTGGAGGCGGATGCCAGCGGCCACCTGAAAATCACCAATGGCGTACGCCGCGTCTTCGATTATTTCCTCTCCACCATCGGTGAAGAGCCATTGCCAACCATCCTGGCGCGCTTGCACGCCTATATCCACCACAAGCTGCCGCCCTTGGCAGCCGGCGAGGCAGATCAACTGCTAGCCAATTACCTGGCCTACAAGCGCGGACTGGAAAGCGTGCAGCAGGCCCAGCCACAGGCGGACGGCCGCGTGGATGTGAGCGCCGTGCGCCAGCAGATGCAGCAGGTCGCGGCCCTGCGCTCGCAATATTTCACGCCGGAAGTCGTCGCGGCCTTTTTCGGCGACGATGATGCTTATGACCGCTACACACTGGACCGGCTGGATGTGATGCAGGACCAGAACCTGTCGCCTGCGCAACGGGCCCGGCAACTCGCCGCGCTGGAAACGCAATTGCCGGAGGCCATCCGTGAATCCATGAAAACCGTCAACCAGTACCAGAACCTGGAAAACCTGACGGCGGACTGGAAGCAGCGCGGTGGCTCGGCAGCGGAGTTGCGCCAGATTCGCGAAAACCTGGTGGGCGCGGAAGCGGCAGACCGGCTGGAAAACCTGGACCGGGACCGGGCCGCCTGGGACCAGCGCATGTCGGCCTGGTACAGCGAACGCGCCGCCCTCCTTGGCAATGCCAGCCTCGGTGAGGCGGACCGCCAGCGTCAGCTGGCCGAATTGCGGAACAACCGCTTCACCGCTGACGAGCGCCTGCGCGTGGAGTCGCTTGAGCGCATGCATGATCGCGGGGAGAAGGTGTCACCCTGAACCGTATCCAAGGTTATTGGCGATTCATTCATGTTCCTGGAAAAAGATTTACAGACTTGGCCGCTTATCAAGGCCCGTCATTCCCTTGGCAAGCGGGACAACAGCCCATGGGGCGTTGAACAGCCGCAGACTGGCCCGAAGGGCAAGCGCAGCGAGTAATCTCCCTGTTTAAAGCGCTGCCAAACATCCTGAGATTCCCGCGTATCAAGGGAATGACGAGCTTTGAGTTTGTTATGTATATGGTTCGCTAAAA